>CAYIZZ010000044.1:0-15815 GCA_964367945.1 uncultured Oscillospiraceae bacterium
ATTGTTGTAGCGCAATATACCGTATACCCTCTTCTTTCCATCACGCTGATGTTTAGCTTTAATAAGTTCCCATCATCTTCCAGCATAAACGCTATTTTTTCATTTTTCATTCTTCATCCGTCTCCCATACCGGTATTGTGAACTTTATTTTTGTACCTATATCTACTTCATCGTCAATTTCCACCGTGCCACCTTGCGCTTTTATTGTTTTCGACACTATATATAGGCCCAGTCCGTTTCCTCTTTCAGATCGATGCAAGGGATACTCGCTAAACAATTCTTTTGCAAGTTCCGGTCCGATTCCCTTACCCGTATCAACCACAGATATCTCTATAAACTCATCTTTATGCACAGCATGTATTTTTATTTCTGTGCTACCACTGTGTTTTGCCGCATTTGTAATTAAGTTCAAAATAGCGTACATTGTTCGTTCTTCATCCGCATACGCAAGCGGTAGATTTTCCTGCATATCAATTTTCAAATTATAGCTTCCATCATTCATGATTGGAAAATGCAGCTCATATATTTTTTGTATCAGATAATTCACATTTACTTTTGTCAGATGCAGCTTAAATGTTCCATTTTCCATGGCAAAAATATCCAGCATTTGTGATACCATACGCGACAATTTTCGTGATTCGTCATCTATAATACGTATATTATCCTGTATAGCCACACGGTTCAGGATTTCATCTTCTTTTAAAATTTCTCCTGTCAGCTGTGCAAATCCCGATACTGTTGTTATTGGTATTTGCAGCTCGTGCGATAAACTACGCAAAAATTCTTCTTTCATTTTTGTGCTTTGTTTCAGCGCCTCTGCTTCTGTGCGTATTTCATGCTCTTTATTATACACATTTATAATCTTTTTCGATGTGTCCGCTATTATTGCCACTGTTTGAGTGAAAATGAAAATCAACATCATTAAATTATTCAATAAAACATTGCCCATTATCATCCTGATATTATTATAGTATAATGCATCGTTGACAATAGCAAAAACTACTAGCGCATAACTTGCTATAAACAAATACTGCTCAAACCTCATTTGCTTATTCTTTCTCATTTTCACCATTTTCATGATAATAATCACGAAAAGAATTATCGCAGCAACAATATATGCGGCCTCGAATATTAAGACGCTATATGACAATGGTATGGTGTGCACAAATAAACAGCACATCGCATATATACTGAAAAATGATATGAATATATTTAAATACCACCTCGGCAATGCGCTTTCAAAAAACTCGCCTACAATTAAAATTATCATAATTGCGGCAATAGGCATGCTGATATACTCAAGTCGGAATAAAACTTCCCATGGTAAAAAATCACACAAAGTACCTAGCACTTTTATACTTGTAACGCTCATGCGCAAGCCCCAGGCTATCGTCAATACAGCAAAATATAAATGTGTCTTATATTTTTGCAACATTGAAAAGAAGAATAAATGTGTGATGGCCAGCGTGGTGAAAATACCTACAATTATACCATCTATTGTATAATCGAATGCTCGCTCGCGTTTCATCATGCTGGGCTCGCCTATCTTCCAGTGTGCTCCATGTCCGTTATCCCTATGCACAAAATTGTTGCTTTGGCGCACAATTTCTATCACACCGTTTACTGGGCGCACATCAAAGGTTAAATAAGCATATCCCGGAACCGAGCCCTCCTCTGTGGTGCTTACCACACCTATATCTTGGTGCCATTCACCGTTTATGTATATTCTTTCAGCAAAATCAACGCTGTTTGCCATTATTGTATACATCTCATCATTTGGCATGTTTAGTGTTAGCCTAACTGTATTCACCGGTAATTTGTCCGGCGTGCCTATTTTGATACTATCACCGTAACTGTCAAAGTCTTCCGGCTCCACCAATTCGCCTTCAATATATTCTAGGTTACCATTTGTAACAATAATATTATTATCAAAATCTTCCCCTGTTAAATCCCATACCCCGTCTGTCGACTGGATATCACCCACATATAAGGAAGAATTTCCCACATGCATAATACTCACATACCACAAAACAACACTGAACGCAATTGCAAACAAAAGAACTACTATCAGTGCATAGTTTATTTTATTTCTTTTTTGTTTCGTATGCATGTTTTGTCACTCCTCTTTTGCTTTATTTTACATCTTTTAACAAATTTAAACAATCCTTTTTGCTTTTTCCGAGCATACTATAAAGGTTTATATTGTCTTTTGAAAAATTATTTCGACATATAAAACTCCCGATAAATACCGCAGTATTTATCGGGAGTTTTATGAGGTGAGGAGAATAATTGTTGTCAATATTAAAGTTTAATATTCATATGGTTTAGCTGGCTAAATCTATGTGAATCAAACCTGTTTTTATAATTTGGCTAAACAATTCCCATAAACCATTCTACACCTATGGCAACAATAACAACCAGTGCAGATATTATAAACCCATGTAGCATTGGCGCAATTCCGGAGCTTTTCATATCTTTAAAGTTTGTATTCAGGCCGATTGCCGCAAGCGCAGCAACCATCAAAAACTTACTGATGTTTTTTGCTATGTTAGATACATCTGCCGGAATCACACCAAAACTATTCACTATCGCCAGAGCAATAAACCCTAAAATAAACCAAGGAAATATAGAAAAGAAATTCACTTTATCTCTTGCTTTTTCTTTTTGTGGTTTTGCAGCGCCTTCGCCACTAAGCTCACTTATTTTATCTGTTTGGCTAACTTCATATTTTACGCCTTTTTCTTTCACAGCAGCTATTGTCTGTTTATAGCTTGCGGCTTCTTTTTGTTTTACACGAATGTTGATATACGCAAAAGCCAATACCGTGGGGATGATGGATAGCGTCCTTGTAAGCTTCACCATGGTGGCAAAGTCACCCGCGGCTTCGCTATATGCATACCCTGCAGCAACCACGCTGGAAGTATCATTCACAGCTGTACCTGCCCACAAACCATATGCCATATCGTTCAGCTCTAGCATATGACCCATAAATGGGAATGCTATGATCATTATCATATCAAAAATAAACGTGGCAGACATCGCATACGCTATCTCTTTATCCTCGGCATCAATTACCGGTGCAATAGCCGCAATGGCCGAGCCTCCGCATATGCCTGTGCCCGCTGAGATAAGATTTGATAGCTTCCAGTTCAGGCCCAATGCTTTGCCGATAAAATATCCGCCGCCAAAACACGTGAGTAGCGTAAAGAACATAACCGCTAATGACAGCGAGCCCACTGTGAGGATGGTTTGTATGCTTAAAGATGCGCCTAGTAGTATAATGGCAAATTTCAATATTTTTTTCGAGGTAAACTTTGTGCCTTCCTTCAAAATCGAGGTATTTGTAAATGTGTTGATCATCATACCAATAAACAAAGCAATTACAGAGGCACCTATCAAATGTATAGGAAGTATCCCCTCAATAAGCTGCGCACAAAACGCAATGCATATCGCAGCTACTACACCCGGTATTATTTTCAATATTTTTTTCAAATCACCCTCTTGATCATTCTTTCCTGCCTTAGCCGTGTCATGCATCATCTCGCCTCTTCCTATGTTAATGATCTGATTATACTGTGAAAAATTGATAAAATCAAATAATTGTTTCTTATGTATCAATAAGTTAATTTTATCAATAATAAAGATGCAAACCGTCTTGTCATCAGTTTGCACTTTTATCATGCTTATTTTCTGCGAAATAAATAGCCATTGTTTACACCGGCAAATGAAATAACATCGTTTATAACTTTATCTTCAGTGTTTACTATCTGTTTTCCTCTTTCACATATTTAAAGCAATCTTCGGCGTGATTGTTCATTATTCCAACAGCCTCTAAATAAGAATAGCAAGTCACTGTACCCATGAATTTAAACCCTCGTTTTTTAAGGTCTTTTGAGACTTTATCCGATAGCTCATTTCGTGTTCTGCTCGCATCAAATGGGTGATATATCACTTTCCCATCGGTGAAGCTCCATAAATATTTTGAAAAGCTACCCTCTTTTTCAACCACATCCAAATATGCTTTTGCATTTTGTACAGTGGCCAAAATCTTTGCTTTATTTCTTACTATACCTGCATTTTCAAGCAGTTCTTTGATTTTTTCATCGTCATATTGCGATATTTTTTCAGCATCAAAGTCATCAAACGCTTTTCTAAAAGCATCTCTTTTCTTAAGTATTAAAAGCCACGACAAACCACAATGAAAGCTTTCTAAAACAAACATCTCAAAAAGATATGCATCATCATGAGACGCTATACCCCATTGATTGTCATGATAATCAATATAAATATCTGATTTTTCCAAGTTTGGCCATTTACATCTTTGCATAATATCACCTTTAAAATATATAGTTAATTATATTAATTAATTTACTTAACCATTAACACATCTTAGCAATTTTTTCATATTTATTTATAGCACCTAAATTCTCATTTTATAATATCACATAAAAATATCAAAAACCAGCTGCTTTTTATTAAGACAATTACTATCGATTGATAATTAATTGACAATGTCAGGCAAGTTAGTGTATACTTCATAGGTAAATTTTATTTGTAGTTTTATTTTAAGGAGTAATTTATCATTATGAAGAAAATACTGATTTTAATGTTAGCTTGCATTATGCTATTTAGCGGTTGTGGCATGATTGAAACAGCCGTTGATATTGCGACTGATGTAATAGAAGAAGAAATGCAAAGTTATTCTGATTCATCTATGCCATCACAAGAAAACGTAAAAGATGATGGTGCCGATAGTGATGGCGCTGAAACTTTATACGACGAGGGACGCTTTACTTTTTCAGTGCCTTCAGGCTACACCAGCCGTGATCAATCTTTTTCATTTTTCACAGATGCCGGTGATGCTGCAATGGGAATTAACGCGGTGTCAGTTCTTGGCTCAAGCTCGCTTGACGAGATAATGCCTGCTTTGCTTGATGTTTTTGCTTCATCCGGCGAAATAGTAAGTAGCAGCGATGAACTTAGCGATTTTGTTTCCATCGACGGTAGTGCTTGCAAATATGGGTGGGCTGAAATAGCTATGACAGACACAACATACGCATATATGGAGTTTATCATGGCCCCAAGCAAAAACTTACTGATTTCCACCATGTATCAAGCACAAACCCAGCAAGGGCTTATACCTGACGATCTGGCTGAGATAAGAAATAGTATCGAGTTCACCATAGGCCTACAAGATGAAATCACCGGGGGCACTTTTGTAAACCAAAACGATTTTTCCGAGCTTGTTTTAAACAGCGATGCTACATATACCTACTATCAAACTGAAGGTGAACATAGCGACAATTATTATAGCGGCACATATGAGGTGTTTTACGGCAGTGATGCCACAGCAAAGCTTATATCCATGAAGGATTACGGATATACCGCAGAAGAACTTGATACAGCACTACGGAACAATATGAACGGTTACGCTCTTATGTCAGATAATTCAATGCCTATTATTGGCGAAGATGGCGAGCTGGTATCATCCGCTTCTGATACATATTTTATTTGCGAAGATACTTTTCACTTGATTATATTGACCCATGAAACAGCTACTGTTGATGGTGTAAGCGAAGATTTAGGTGATGTTGTGGTGCCATTCCTTGGATATTATCTTCCCGATATGGGCGGGTTTGACAGCTTGAATCTAAACACTGTTTCTTCTCAGTTTTGGCAAAGACAATAGTAGTTCTTACAACTATCGTAATTTGATATAGACAATAAATAAAAACCCCTCCTGATTGCAGAACATCTCTGTAACCAGGAGGGATTTTTAGCTTTCGTCTACTTTATGCATACAGCCTTTTGATTTTTAAATCATTCAATTGTAAACTTGCATGCACAATAAATTTCATCGTTTAATTAATCTCTTTTTCTTTTTTCACAACGGGTATCAATAATAATATTCCCACAAAAGCAATCAGCCCAAGTGTGCTAAATAAAATTGCTGGATTTTCAATGGGGTTTAACAATACCGGGAAAATCAACGCCGCTGCTGCAAAACCAATTAAAACACATCCATAGTTTGAGCCGACATTTCTCAGACCAAACAATTTTCCTGTGATGATGGAGAATGTACCAGAAATGCCACCGTAACAAAAAGTTATCATGATAACAACTGCCATAAGCATATATTCTGTCACAAATATCATCAATACTGCGCCGATAGCCGTGATTGCCAGTTCTACTACGGCTGTGATACTGCGTCCGATTTTGTCAGATAGCATCGGGAAGAATAACCGGCCAAGGGCATTGCTGACACCCGTTAGCATAATCATAAGTGTTGCCATACTATCAGAAACTCCACGATCCAGTGCCAACGATTTAAACGAAGGGTTTAGTATAAAATAAACAGATATACCAAACATCATGGAAATAGTAATAAAGTAAAACGACGATGTTTTCAGCATTTCTTTTGTGGACAGATCTTTCTCGCTTGTTGCTGAAGATGAAGCAGTGGCTACATCAAGTGGCATAGCTATAAATGAAAAACATCCAATAGTTGCTATTAAAAATATCACACCCAAAACGACAAATGTCATTTGCAAGCCCAGTATTTTAGATAAACTATCAATCAGTGGTGCAAATATGACAGTGGAAAAACCAAACGTACACACTGAAATTCCGGTGGCAAATCCGCGCCTGTCCGGAAAGTTCCTCTGGGCCGTGCTGATTATAGCATTATATGCCATTCCAACGCCAAATCCACCCATAATGCCGTAAGTGAAATATATCCAAGTACCCATGCTTTGCGGTAATGCCGCGCTGGAGAACATTGCAATGGCCAGTAAAACACCACCAATTAGTACTGTTTTCTGGGTATTATACTTTTCTTGGAATTTTCCACCAAACAATACACCTATAGCAAAAAAGCATAACATGAATGATGAAGTTAGTTTAACATCCGCTATATCCATTGCAAAATAATCTGTCACCGGAGCAACGAATATACTCCATATATACAGTACACCTAAAAAAAGCTGCATAATAGAGCCTGATATCAGTACCACGTTCCTGTTTACTTTTTTTGCCATGTTTTTACCCTTTCTACCCCTCAAAATAAAAATATTATCGCAATCAGAAATAGTCTATCTCTGTGCGACAATACTAATTTATATTATTTTTTCAAGCTCAACATTTTTAGTATACCTAATATGCTTCTATACTGTCAACCATAACCCTCGTTGTTAACACATATTTTAAAACACCTATTTATTGTAAGCTATATTTATTCATGTTATAATTTGCAGCAATAAAAATGTATATCATTTATACATCCTATCCCTTTATCATCCAATTTAAACTTCTTATGTCATAAATTTTACCACATGCGCAAAAACTAAAGACATATAAACACTGCCTGTGATACCATGAATTCACAGAAAGGAGACAGCGAATGAAAATAACACTTGAAGATATACCCGGTAATGAAACCGAGGTTATTATCAGAGGGAACATTGCCGATAGTAAAGTTCAGCACATTATTGCCTTACTAAAAAGCAGTAATGTTTCTTCAAAACTTATCGTGTATGATGAGTCTACCGAAGTTTTGATAGATATTAACGAAGTCTATTATTTTGAAACAACCGATAGAAAAGCATGGGTTGTAACAGAAAAAGGTAAGTATATATGCAAATACACTTTATCCGAAATATCGGCTATGTTTAGAAGCCACGGTATTGTGCAAATCGGAAAAAGCTTACTTGTCAACATACATCATGTAAGCTCACTTAGCGCAGAATTCAGCGGAAACTATATTGTTAGTCTAAGTAATGAATCAAGTCTTCTGGCTTCAAGGTTTTATATGAAAGAATTTAGAAACGCTATTATGGAGGGATAAAAAATGAAACTTTTACAACATCTGGGTGTGGGATTATCTATAGGTTTTGTGCTAACAACAGCTTTTTCCGTTACGTTCATGGGTCTCAACGAGTTTACAGCACAAGTGCTTGCTTGGTTTATTGCCTCGGCGCTATACGGCGTCTCCAGCATGATTTTCAAAATACGCAGCATTAAATATTTATATATAAGTATTATCCACTATCTTATCTGCCTTGGAATCACCGGAGTAAATGTATATTTGTTCTACCAAGACTATCTCATTAGTGTACTTATCAGCTTTAGCATATCTTACTTTATTATATATATCATCATGTGGTTAATAGAAAAGCACAATCTTGCACTTATAAACAAAAAGCTCAGTAGCCGATAAACACAAAACAAAAGCACCCTTTAAAGGGTGCTTTTGTTTTTAAAACCTCAGAATAGTGAGAAAGCTCCAATCACAGCCTGGCATCATTTAAAGGATGCTTTTTTCTTGCTTAAACCAATGCCTTGTGTTGTTTGCAATCTTCACAAGGATAAGCATCACAGGCACTTCCACTAAAACACCTACAATAGTGGCTAGTGCTACCGGGCTATCTGCGCCAAAAAGCGCAATGGCCACTGCTACCGCCAGCTCGAAAAAGTTCGATGCGCCAATCATACCGGCAGGTGCTGCTACGTCATGCGGTAATTTCAGTACTTTTGATGCCACATATGCTATAAAGAAAATAAAGAATGTTTGGATGATAAGGGGTATTGCAATAAGTACAATATGAAGCGGATTTTCCAAAATCACATTACCCTGGAATGAAAAGATCAATGTCAGTGTCAACAGCAGGCCAACAATGGTAACATTATTAAACTTTGGAATAAACTTTTTCTCAAAATACTCTACGCCTTTGCTTTTTGTTACCACACTTCTTGTGAAAACACCACCTGCCAGTGGGATAACAACAAACAATACCACCGATAAAATCAAAGTATCCCAAGGCACTGTAACACCACTTACGCCAAGCAAAAACGCAACAATAGGTGTGAACGCCAGCAGAATGATAAGATCGTTTGTTGCCACTTGCACCACTGTATATGCCGGATTACCTTTTGTCAAATGACTCCACACAAAAACCATGGCAGTGCATGGAGCAGCGCCCAATAGCACCGCGCCTGCTAAATAATCGGTGGCAAGATCAGGTGTGATGAACCCTTTGAACAATACAAAGAAAAACAACCATGCAATTCCAAACATTGTAAACGGCTTGATAAGCCAGTTTGTTACCCATGTGACAAATAAACCTTTAGGGTTTTTACCTACATTTTTAACGCTTTGAAAGTCCACTTTCATCATCATGGGATAAATCATCAGCCAAATCAAAATAGCTATTGGAATGGACACGTTTGCATATTCAAAATTCCCTAAAAAGTCAGGCACAGCAGGTAAAAACTTGCCTATCAGCACCCCAACTACCATACATATAACTACCCAAACCGTTAAATACTTCTCAAAAAATCCTATTCCCTGTGTTTTTTTCTCTTTCATTATTATCCTCGTTATCTTATCTTTGCTTTATCTTTTTATACTTTTTTATCTTTTGTAGCTTTGAAAAATTTATGACCACCTGAAAGATTGCACACTTTTTTAAAGCCTCTATTTATCAAAATATTTTGTGCGGCATTCCCCGTCACGCCTTTATTACAATAAGTAACGGTAAGCACATCTTTATCAAGATTCAAATCATCGCCTCTCAAGTCGCCTTGTGGAATGTTTACTGCATCAAGTACACAGCCTTTTTTTGCACAATCATCCACACCTCTTGCGTCTATAATTTGAACTTTTTCTTCGGTGTTCAACAAACTTTCGCTTGTGATAAGCTTCCTGCCACCGTTTATGGCATTGTCCAAAATCATGCCTGTGTAATGAACAGGATCTTTTGTTGTCGAAAACGGTGGTGCATATGCCAAATCAATATGGAAAATTTCATCCACTTTAGCCTTGTATGTAATGAGCGTGGCAAACACGTCAATGCGTTTGTCTACTCCTTCACCACCAACTATCTGTGCACCCAGTAGCCTGCCTGTTTTTTTGTCGGCAATTCCTTTAATAACCATCTCTTCGCCGCCAAGATATTCGGGCTTGCTGGGTTTTATGTTATGGCATACTTCAACATCGAATCCTTGTTCCAATGCTTCTTTTTCACTTAGGCCGGTGGCGGCTACTGTGATACCACAAAATCCGAAAATACCTGTGCCTAAGTTACCTTTATAGCGAAGTGTGCCACCTGACAATACATCGCCTGCAATTCTTCCTGTTTTGTTCGCAGTGCTGCCCAGTGGCCTGTACACCGGCTTTTGCGTAATGGCAGAAAATGTCTCAATACAATCGCCACACGCATATACATTTTCAATATTTGTTTGCATTTTATCATTTACTTTGATGGCTTTTGTGACGCCCAGCTCTACACCCGCATTTTCGGCAAGTTTTGTGTTTGGGCGCACACCTGTGGATAAAATCACTATATCTGCTTTTAGTGTGGTGTCGTCAGACAATGTCACATTATCGTTTTGAATAGTGGTAATTCCACACCCTTTTTTAAGATTCACTTTCTTTTTCTTTAGCTCATTTTCAAAGTAATCGGCCATGTCTTCGTCCAGGCTAGGTGCTACTTTGTTTGCAAGTTCCACCAGCGTGGTGTCTATCCCAAGGTGTAAAAAGGCTTCCATCACCTCAAAACCGATAAATCCTGCGCCTGCAATCACTGCATTTTTAGGTTTCTTTTCATTTATAAACTCTTTTATTTTTATCACATCGTCGATTGTTCTTAAAAAGAATACGTTTTCATTTTCCATGCCTTGGATATTCGGCCTGAAGGGTGAGGCGCCTGTGGCCAATACCAGTTTGTCATAGCTGTCGGTAAATGTTTCACCCGTTTGCAGGTTTTTCACATCTACTGTTTGATTTTTACTGTCGATAGAAAGTACTTCATGCGATATCATCACATCTATGTTGTACTTTTTCTTGAAAAACTTAGCATCACGTGGAACCAGTTCTTCGAACTCTTCTGCCTGACCGCCTATATAATAAGGCATGCCACACCCAGAGTAAGAGATAAATGTACCTTTTTCATAAATAGTAATTTGTGCATCTTCGATGTTTCTTCTTGCCTTTGCAGCAGCGGATGTGCCTGCGGCCACAGCACCAATAACAATAATCTTCATGTGGTTTTCCCTCCATATAATGCTTTGAAAACATACATTTTAAAAACCCAGATAAAACATATAAAATCCGATAAGTGCCATCATAACTCCCATTATGATTTTCAGTGTACTGCTTAACCGTTCATACTTTCTATTTTGCGATAATTTTTCCACAAAACCTATCGAAGTACCGCATATAACAGCTAAAATCCCATGGCCGATGGAATAGCATAGCAGCAGAACAATCCCCCACCACATGCTTCCACTACTTGCCACCACCGCTAGCAAAGCGATAAGCACCGGCGTGGAACACGGTGACGAAAATACACCGCCTAAAATCCCGGCAATAAAGGCACCGGCATAGCCTTTTTTTGTGTTTTTTGACATAAGATAACTTGACGGTATAATCTCATATATTCCCCAAGTTTGCAACGCCATTAGCATCATCAGTACACCTAAAGCTATATACCACCAGCTGGCTGAGGTGCCTATCAAATTACCCAGCATTGTAGCCGCTACGCCTAAGATCGTAAACGTCACAGCTGAGCCCAGCGCAAATGTCATGGACAGCGAAAATGCTCTTTTAGTGTTTTTTCCGCCTGTTCCGCCCACATATCCCACCACCAGCGGGACACTTGATAGCGCGCATGGAGTGAATGACGTCAACACACCTGCCACAAGTGCTAATATCGGGGCTACCCATGTGCTTTCTACAATCAGCTGGGATATAGCATTCAGCATTTCGTCCATTACACTACACCCATATCCTCAAGAATTATACGCATTTGTTCCTCTGTCAGTCCACCCTGGTGCACAGTAAACATATGCTCTTCAGTGTCTTTGTTCGCATACATGGTGAACGCAATGCCTGCCGCTACATCCTCACTTGGGACATACGGTGTACCGTCTGCGTTATACAAGACTTGTGTAGGAATAACCTGCACAGGAAAATCCGTCGCCCCTTCAGGGTTTTTCCATACATCTACAAACTTTATAATAGCTTTTTCCTGCATTTCAGCATTCAGCTCTTCAAGCACCGGAGCCATCTCCTTACACGGTATGCACGAGTCTGCACCAAAGTCAATTATAATAGGTAGTTCATATTCTTTCAGCTGTTCCAAATCAATACTGGTTTCATTCAAGGCAAACTCCGGCAAAATTTCTTGTGTTTGCTCTTGTGCAGTGGAGGCGGAGGCATCTTGCGACACAACTTCTGCTTGTACGGTGGCTTGCTGTGGTGCACTTTGCCATATCCATATCCCACCAATAATCACTACCATCACTACAGGAATAACAACTTTCAATATCTTCTTACTCATTAAAATCTCTCCGGAATATATATTAAACAGCCTGGCTACATCCACAGCTTTCTTCATCTTCCTTTACTTCCATCAGTCCAGCGAGTATATCTACAGCAATCTTGCCACCCTCTTGGCTTATTTTGTAGTGTGTCCACTTGCCTACATAGCGACACTCCACAATCCCACCTGTGCACAAAATCTTCATGTGATATGAAAGCTTTGATTGGGCCAGACCCAACTCTTCGCCAATGTTACATGCGCATTTTTCACCACTCTGAAGTAGCTGCACAATAGCCACACGATTTTTATCACAAAGCGCTTTAAAAATCTTCGCAATTCTTTCTGTGTTATCTGTCATAACATACTCCTTTTTTTTCTTTTCTTTTCTTTTCTTTACTTTACTTTACTAAAGTAAAGCAGATACCATTCTTCAAATCAAATATTTTTGATATATTAACTATACACCCTCTATTTTGAATTGTCAACACTTATATCAATTTTTTTTGATTTGAATTTCAAGCAAAAAAAAGACAAACCTATATAGGTTCATCATTTTTCAGCGGCATATTTCACATATATTATAACTTTTAAGCTTTTATAATTTGTCAAAACAGCAATCATAGTAATTCTGCGGGCGGTTCTAAAACTTTACCTTTCACTTCATACACCGCACTAAACATCTGCTTTTCATCAGCTTTAAGGCTGGATATTGCACTCACTGCCACCGCTGTGATTTTCCCTGCTTCAGCGTCGTGTAAAAACCCTCTGATTGCCGGCGGAAATGTACCTGCCCATATGGGAAACACAAGCACAATATCAGAGCCTTCCTGTATTTCAGGATAAGTTACCGGCAGTGCTTCATGCTTGGCCGACATTGCACCTGCTTTGATAAAGCTGGCCTTGCCGCTCCAGTCTTTGCCATCATCAATTTTACATGCGTCCACATTATGGCTTTGTGCTATTTCTTTTGCAATACGCTCACAGTTCCCGGACCTTGAAAAATAATACACTTGCATATTAATCCCCCTTATCCGAACCAGTTTCCCACCATATTAAAATAAGTGGCTATCTATACTATATCATATCAAAGCGTGTTGTTCCAATATATACTATAGACTAAAACTGCCAAACACCCAATCTTCCATCACTATCGATTCTTTTTTTGTCTCTGCTGCTATGCCGACTTTTTTCTTGGACACACCTTGTTTTTTTAGTAGCTTTTGTATTCTGGGTCTGTTATATCTCTGAGCCACTATACACGGCAGATTTACTACCAATGCATACCCCAGCATTATCCATATGAACCCCTGCGGCGAAAACAACCCAAACACCCAAAACGGTAAAATTCCCAGCCAGTGGGTAAGCTCAGCTCTTCGCGATTCTATCAAAAAAAGTTCCATATTTTCTTTTGATGTATCTGTCATATGCTTTTTTGCATACCCGCCTTTCAGCATGGCTCCACCATCCGGTAAAAGGCCTTTCCAGCTTCGTATCCTAAATATTTTTTGATATATTTTGCCTTCTTTTTCCCATTTTTGTTGCGCAAACAGCATATTGTCCTTTGCAAAAACTTCGTTAGGTAGTCGAAAACAAAACAAAGCAGCTCCTGTCTGAAACAAAAACCAAAGCACAAAAAACATTATCAGCATCAACCATGTGGGCGGATAAAAAACTTGCATCACGACCTCCGTTTCACCACTTTAGATATATTGACAAGTGTATACACATTAGCTTTACTAGTCATTTACTGATATGTTTCTACCCTTCCAGCGCACCGGCCTACGAAACATTTTTTTGACCGTTGATAGACATACTATACTTACAAACATCATCAAGGCTAATGGGTATAACAAACAATATCTCACTTGAAACTTTCCTATCTTTCGTCCCACCACCACCACATACAGGCACGTAACAACATACCATGCAAGCCAATATATCGCCACTGTGTTTTGACCTAATATTAAAGCTTCCACCAAACGTAACGGTACATTGCCCAAGGCTGTTATTAGCAAAAATGCGGCGCAGATAAAGCTGAACGACGAATGTTTAACACCTGAAGCCATATTTTTTGTCCATCCATGCAACATGTCGAAAAATCCGTACGGGTACATTCTATACCTCACAGCATAGTCGCCTATACAGCAATACGGCACTATGCCTATTTTATCCAGCTGTCTACCCAGGCTAACATCATCTAAAATACTACTTTTTACTGATTTATGTCCACCGCTTTTTTGATATATATCCTTTGGTATCCATATAAGTGGTCCAAACAAGCCTTTGGTTTGTTTACCCAAAATCGGTTTAGATGCCAATGAAAATCCTGCAATCATGTTGAAAAATAAACACATCTGCTCGCACCATCTAACAGCAGTATGCCATGGCTGCACGGAAATCACTTTTCCGTGATACTTTTCTGTTTGCAAAATACTCTCAACAGCATCTTTTTTCAGTCGTACATCTGCATCTAGAAACAATAGTCTTTCACCTGTAGCATTTTTCACGCCCACATGACAAGCATATGATTTTCCTATCCATCCTTGCGGTTTTTTGGTGATAGATATTATCTTCACGTTATATTGACGCGATATTTCGATGCTGGAGTCTGTGGACGCATCATCTATGCATATCACTTCATGTAACTCCACCGTTTGCATGGATAAATCATATAGTAGCCCTGCTATGTTATGTTCTTCATTGCGCATTGGTATAATTACACTGATGCTTGGAGCACAAACATCCTTGCTTTTGTCTGAAATTTGTGCATGTTTCAAAAATCGTGTGCGCAAAAATAAAATCACACCTGATATCATTCCTAAAAATGTCAACATCGTATAAAAGGCCATAGTATACTTCCTCTTAAGGCTCGGCATTTCTGATTTTACTGCATCTTACTTTTGAGTATACAATCCTATCTTTTCAAAAAATGTCGAACAAAGCGCAGAGGAATTTGTTGTATTTATTGCTTTTGGCCTAAACCCTTTGGCTAAAAAACCACTTTTGACAATAAAAAAAACCTGTAAGCATATACACTTACAGGTTTTGATTATTTAAGTATTATTCCGCCGCTATCACAGAAATCTTCACCTTGTACTCTTCCAAAGGAAGCTCGCCTTGACTGACGTTGCGGCATGGCTCGAATCCATCAATTACCCATCTATCCCACACATCATTAAAGTCACCATAATCTTGCATACTGCGCAAGGTGATATCAACCGACAATATCTTTGTTTTGTCGCTACCTCTGGCTTTTAAAATATCATCAATCTGAGATAAAACATCTTCTGTTTGCTCTTTAATATCGCCTTCCAAATTGACGGTAGACCTGCCACTGGTGTATATCAACCCACCATGCACGACACACGTACTACGCCTGCCGTTTCCGCCAAAATATTTGATGCCTTTGGCCATTAAAATTGACCTCCATCCATGTCGTCGTTATAAATTTCAATATAATCCGATTTTTGGTTGTCAAAATACTGCCATGCAGCA
>CAYIZZ010000045.1:0-15655 GCA_964367945.1 uncultured Oscillospiraceae bacterium
GCAAAAACCATCTCGTTTGCCGAGGTGTCAAACAAGCTGTCGGTGGCGCTGGCCGCACCTATCTCAAGTGCATTGCAGCCACTGATATTGCGAAAACCATTTATAACTCAACCACAAACCTCGTAAATACTTGAGGTGAAAAACTCTATGGTAAGTTTTTTAGCAACGTGCTGTACTTGATGTGATAATTAAAAATATAAAAAGGATGTCATGGCAATCCCATTACATCCTTTTTATACTTTGTCTATAGTGGTCGCAAATAGCAAATGTATCGGCGCTCTTAGCTACGAATGCTATTAACCTTGTCCATGAATTCTTTGACGCGGTCCAATTCAACATGGTTATCAAAAAGACCATCCTTTTTAAAGGTGGTGCCTACAACGGCACCGTCAGCAATGGACAGGATTTTTTCAATAGTGTTGACTTTACAGCCGGTATTTGCAAAAACAGCTGTATCGGGAATGGTGTTCTTGACACGTGCCAAAACATCGGTATCTGTGGCTGCACCGGCAGTGATGCCCGACACACAAATAACATCTGAACGATTGTTGAACACGGTAGTTTTGGCAACTTCTTCAATGGGGCGATCGGCCAAATATTTCGCAGCCTCTGGAACAATATTCCACAGAAGTTTGACATCTTTAAGCCCAAGCTTCATCTTGTGGCGAACAACAGCACCCGGGTCAGTGTTCCAAAGTCCATAGTCAGATGCATAAACACCGGACATGATCTCACGAATGAATACAGCATCGGTTGCAGCTGCCAAATCTAGCGAAGCATATGGATCCCACAGCATATTAACACCATAAGGAATCTTGATTTCCGACTTTAATTCGCCAATTATGCGTGCCATGCAAGCTGTTGTAACGGGTTCCACCTTGGTTAAATAAGGCAGGCTGAATTCGTTGGAAAACATGACAGCGTCCACGCCACCTTCTTGCAGTGCTAAGAATTCTGTGCGTGCCATCTCTACAAGATGCTCCATGCCAGAGTCGGAATCGAAATAAGGATCACCGGGAAGTGCGCGCACATGACACATTGCAATGATAGGCTTGTGTGTGCCAAAAGTATCTTTAATCCAGTCCATCTTTTTATATTCTCCTTTATATTTAGAATGACTGTTAAAAACTTTATCACAAGGCAATGTTTGAAATCAATCATTTTCAATCAAAAACATTCATTGAAAGTGAAATTCGGCAATACGCACAAAAGGATACCGAAAAAATGTACAAATTAATAGCTGTAAATATAAAGAAAAATGTTTGACTTTCATAATTTTTTTTGGTACACTTTTCAAAGAAAACAAAAACGATCATAAAAGTTCAAACTTTCTTAATATAAATTTAAAATTTGCGGACATGGATAAAATCATGTATTAGAGGGGTCGTTTGAAAATTGTTTATGCTTGTGTGTTTCCATATGCTTTACATTTGGCTATTGCTAATTGTATGGAAATACGCAATTACATAAATATATAAAAATTTTTGGAGGAAACAAACATGAAAAAGTTATTAGCACTTGTTCTTGCCTGCGTTCTCATGGTGGCACTTGTCGCTTGTGGTTCCAGCGAGCCTGAGGCAACTGCCCCTGCGTCCGAAGGTACTTCCGCACCTGCTGCTTCCACAGCAGAGTCCGATGCTGCTGAATCTGCTGATGGTGAACTTCGTAAAGTAACATTCTGCTTGGCTCGTACCGCCGAGGTACTTGAGGATACCCCTTTCTGGGTAGCACATCAGCTGGGTTACTTTGAAGAAGAAGGCCTAGAGATTGAAATGGTAGAGACTTTTGGTACCACTGATGCCAGAATGGTAGCTACCGGACAGGCTGATTTCGCTGTTCCTGGTCCCTCTCTTGTTTTGCAATCCATCGAGCAAGGACTTCCTATAAAAGCTGTTTTGAACTATGATGCAATTAACATTTGGGGTCTTGCTGTTCTCAACGATAGTCCTTATCAATCATTTGAAGACATAGCAGGTGCCGTTGATAAATACGGCCGCAAACTAACTGTTGCTCTGGGTGATCCTTCTTGGGAATCTTTGGTTACTCCCACTCTAGTTGCTGCCGGAATTGACCCGGAAGAGGATTTAGAGTTTGTTGTTGCCGGCGATCAGCGATTCATTCAGGTTGCAGAGGGCACTTTGGATCTTTTGTTCACATGGCCCGGGGAAGTATATCAGCTTATCGGTCAGGACTATGACTTTAAATATCTTGATGGCAACGATGTGCTTGCTACTTCATCCAATCCAATCATTACCAGCCTTGATATGATTGAGAATGAGCCCGAAGTTGTTGAAGGATTTATTCGTGCTATTGCAAAGGGCATGTACTTCACTTACTATGACGCTAATGCTGCAGCTGGTGTTTCTTGCTCACAGTGGCCCAACATCGACGTGACTTGGAAAGCTGCAACTTACGTTCAAGAAGGTCGTAGCTATCAGATGTTTGGTCCTAAAGGTGGCGAATACGAAGAAATGTTGCTCGAAACCGTAGGACTGATGCATGAAGATGCTTGGCAGCTAAACATGGATACTATGGTAGAAACCGGTGTTATTAGTGATCCCATTCCGTTGGAAGATGTTTATACTAATGACTTTGTCACAGAATGGGATAAGGCAGAAGTTGAAGCTGATGCCGACGCGTATGATTGGGAATCTGTTGCAGCCAACTATGAAGAAGGATAATCAAACAGCGCCCCTAATGTAACAAGCATAAAGTGTGTTTCGATACTAATATAGTTAATGTAAGAAATATTTGAAATTAAGAATGTTAGAAGTGTCGACAGTAGTTGAAACGATCAGATTTTGGCAGTTTTCTTCTTCCTGTAGAGCGAAAACTTGCCAAAATCGATCGACTGAACACTACTGTCGACATTATATAGAAATTAAAATCCGGAATTCATATGGAAGAATAGTTTTAAAATTCAGACTCTGAGCTCTAGTTTCCTTGTTCTATATTAATAAATTATTGTTTATAGGTAGTTTACAATGGATAACGCTGTTGACGATACTCCATGTGGTAGTTAGAAATTATATTTTAAAAATGAAATTAAAGGTAGTATTACTATGAAACCATACGCACTTATATTTGATTTTGATGGAACCTTATTTTTTCATACAACTGAAATAAATTATTATGCTATAAATAAAGCGCTCGAAGACTTGGGACGCGCTCCTGTGAGTCGAGAAACGGCCAACTCTACCGTAGGCGATCGTATACCTGATGCTTGTCGTCGTTTGTTAGGTACCGACGACAAGGCACTTAACGATGCATTTTTAGCAGGGTTACTTCGCCACACACCGGAGGCTATACAAACTTATGCCACACTAGACGAAGATTGCCGCACTATGTTGCGCAATCTTTCTACACAAGCACCTTTGGCCATCTGCTCTAATGCAGAGCATTCCTACTTGTATACATTGCTTGAAAAATTTGATATTAAGCAGTATTTTTCTTTCATTTGGTGCAGAAAAGAGGGCTATGACAAAGCTAAAGCTCTTCCTCTTATTAAGGAAGCCATCGGTGTTGCCCAATGTGTTATGGTGGGGGATAGAGAAGAAGATATAACGGCAGGTAAAGTAAATGGTTGTATTACCGTGGCCATACAAAATGATTTTGGTGCGCGTGATGCCATTGATGCCGATTACAATGTATATAGCCATCGAGAAATGGAAACTTGTTTACAACAAATTATCAATAAAGGAGTTTAGCCTTTATGACAACAAAAGAATTGATGAAAGAGTTCATGCTGACTCCTGCTCCCAGTGGCTACGAGCATGAGATGGCAATAAGTTTAAGTGCTCATTTGAAGCCTTATTGCGATGAGGTAAGAATTGACCGAGTGGGTAATGTTATTGGTAAAGTTTGTGGAACAAACCCCAATGCACCCCGTGCTATGATTTTTGGTCACATGGACTCCTTGGGTTTTATTGTTCGTAAAATTGAACCTGATGGCTTCATTCAAGTAGACCGCCTCGGTGGTATTCCCGAAAAGGTATTACCGGGATTAAACGTTACAATTCGTAGCGAAGACGGCAAGTGGCATCCCGGTGTCTTTGGGCCAAAAGCACATCATGCCACTCCTGCTGAGGAGAAATATAAAGTAGACCTTGTGACTTCTTTATTTATTGATATAGGTGCTACCAGTATTCAGCAAGTACATGATAAGGGGATTCATATTGGTTGCCCTGTGGTATATAAGCCTACGTTCCAAAACCTGTGTGGCGAGCGCATTTCAGGCACGGCAGTTGATAATCGCGGTGCCTGTGTAGCGCTTGTTGAAATTGCTCGCATTCTAAAAGAAAATCCTCCGGCTTGTGATGTTTATTTAGTAGGTACTGTTTGGGAAGAGTTCAACTTGCGTGGAGCAATGATGGCCGCTCGCACCATAAAGCCTGACCTCGCTATCTCTCTTGATGTCACTTTAGCGGGAGACACAAAGGATTTATCCGGGAAGTTTGATGATATCATGGGTCAAGGACCTTGCGTACAACTATATAGTTTCCATGGACGAGGCACACTCAACGGTACACTACCCCACGAGCCTTTGTTCAAGTTGGCAAAAGACACTGCAAAAGCCATTAACATGCCATTGCAGCGCTTCGCCGCACTTGGTATCCTTACCGATGCCTCTTACATACAATTAGAGGGCGAGGGAGTGGCTTGCTTGGAAATGGGTTTCCCCGCACGATACACACACACGCCCGTCGAAGTTTGCGAGATGACAGATATAGATAAGCTTGCAGAACTGTGTGCAAACATGATGGTGCGCATTGACGAAAACTTTCAATTGAATCGTTATGAGGTATAAGGAGGTGTAATTCTTATGGCTCAATATTTTATGGGCATTGATATTGGTACATTCAGCAGCAAAGGCGTTATTATGGACGAGCATGCAACCATAATCGCTGAACACAGTGTTCCTCATCAAATGGAAATTCCAAAGCCCGGTTATGCTGAACACGATGCGGAGGAAATTTGGTGGAGTGACTTTTGTGTCATTAGCAAGACCTTATTAGCGCAATCTGCTATTAATCCGAAAGATATTGCAGGTGTCGGTTGTAGCACTATTGCTCCTTGCTGTCTTCCTGTGGACGAGAACTTGAAGCCTCTGCGCAAGGCCATTCTTTATGGTATTGATGTACGAGCCACAGAGGAAATCGATTTTTTGGAAAACCACTATGGCAATGATGCTATATTTGATAAATGCGGAACACCTCTCACATCCCAGTCCGCAGGAGCAAAGGTGCTTTGGATTAAAAATAACGAGCCTGAAGTTTATGATAAAACTTCAAAATTCGTGACAGGCAGTACATATCTTGTGGCAAAACTTACAGGTGAGTTTGTCATAGATAATTACACCGCGGCAACTTGGGTGCCAATGTATGACATGGACCGTTTGGATTGGGAAAAAGATATTAATCTCTTTTGTCGCCGAGATCAACTGCCGGATTGTCGTTGGAGTCATGAAGTGGCCGGTACGGTGCACAAAGAGGCGTCTTTAGCTACCGGACTTGCCGAAGGTACCCCTGTTACCACAGGCACTGCTGATGCCTCAGCTGAAGCATTTAGTGTAGGTGTTTTAAATCCCGGTGATATGATGCTTATGTACGGCTCATCTATTTTTATCATTCATGTGGTAGAGCAATTCACAAAAGACAAGCGCATATGGGCAGGGCCTTATCTCTTCCCGGGTACGTACTCGGTCGCTGCCGGCATGAGTTGCGCCGGTACACTTACCCACTGGTTTAGTGATAATTTCGCCCTCGACATTCAGGCCAAAGTGATGCAAGAGGGGAAAAATGCTTTCGATGAAATTGCAAAAATAGCACAAGATATTCCCGCAGGCTCAGACGGACTTATTGTGTTACCCTACTTTTCAGGAGAGCGTACCCCAATTAACGACCCAAAAGCAAAGGGCATGATATTCGGCCTAAACCTGCAGCATACAAGAGCGCATATCTATAAAGCCATACTTGAGGGTGTGGGCTATGGAATTAATCAACATTTTGAAATTTTTGATGCGCTTAAAATGGGGACTAAAAAAGTTGTAGCTGTGGGTGGTGGCATAAAAACCCCTATGTGGATTCAAGCTGTTTCTGATATCAGCGGTAAAACCCAATATATAACTCAGGTGAAGACAGGAGCAGCTTACGGAGATGCGCTTATAGCTGCGCTGGCAGTGGGATTTTATAAAAACTCGCAGCAGGTATCAGATGTTCTGAGACACAAGGAGACTATTACGCCAAATGCAGAACTTAATACGATTTATGCACCTCTTCGCACTAAATATAACAAGTTATACGAACAGACAAAAGACATCATGCACAGTGAATGACATATGGAGATATAGCAACGGTGAACTGGGGGTGTTACCATAGATGTTAAAAGTGGAACGGCAAAATAAAATTGTGGAACTTGCAAATAAACACGCAATTGCTACGGTAGAGGAGTTATCCAATGCCCTGTGTGCATCTAAGGCTACCATACGTCGTGATTTGGAAGAACTTCACCATAAAGGATTGTTGATACGTACCTTTGGTGGGGCCGTAAAAGTGGATTCTAAGTTGCTTGCCCCAAAGGAAGAACTTCATATTGACGTACGTTCTCAGCTTAACCGTCCGGAAAAAGAGTCCATTGCTCGCATGGCTGTGACGCTTATTCACGAGGGTGCATCGCTGTTCATCGCTCCGGGTACTACATCACAGTGCCTTGCAAAGCAGTTAGGTTGCTTTCAGAACCTTACGGTGTTAACCAATGACATTGATGTGGCAAAAGAGGTATCAAAAACTTCCAACACACTTTTAATGACAGGCGGTAAACTGAAAGAAAACAGTTCCACCCTCTGTGGATTTTATACTGAATTGGTCATGCAGAGAATCAATGTTGATTTTGCTTTCATCTCCGTCGATGCTGTCGATATCGATGTCGGATTTATGGATGTTGGGGTAGATGAAATTAGCATTAAACATATGGCGCTAGCTAACTCTAAGGTTCATATTATGCTTTGCGACAGCAAGAAGTTTTCCATTTCTGCCCTTGCACACATATGTGATTTGTCTGATGCCGATATACTTGTGACAGACAATGGTATTCCGCAAGAGATTGTTTCACGTTTTCACGAAATCAATGTAAAGGTGGTGTACGAAGAATGAACCAATCTGATGTACGAATAAAAAAAGGAATCAATATTTGGTCGTTTGATCAGAACTGCTCCATTGAAACATGCATGAGAATTGCAAAGGATGCCGGCTTCGAAGGCATTGAATTGGCACTTGCCAAAACCGGACCATTAAGTTTGGATTCTACCGAAAATGAGCTGCGTGAAATAAAAGCACTGTCCGAGGAAATCGGCATTGAAATTTGCAGTCTTGCTACCGGCCTATACTGGGAATACTCACTTACCGCTAACGATCCAAGTATACGCGAAAAAGCCAAAGAGGTGGTGAAGCGTCAGCTTGATATTGCTGCCGTATTGGGTATAGACTGCATCCTTGTTTGCCCCGGTACCGTCGGCGTAGACTTTCGCCCTGAAGATGTTGTGCCCGATGCAGATGCAGTTTCATTCTTTGCAGGTAGTGAAGTTATTGACTATGATGTTGCCTATGAACGCTCGCAAGAAGCTCTGCGTGAGCTTGCACCCTATGCGCAGGAAAAAGGAGTTATCATTGGCATTGAAAACATTTGGAACAAATTCCTACTCAGTCCTCTTGAGTTCCGAAATTTCTTAGATGAAATCGGATCTGATTATGTGGCGGCTTTCCTTGATGTGGGCAATATGCTCCTTTACGGGTATCCACAACACTGGATTAAAATTCTAGGTCATCGCATCAAAAAAGTACATTTTAAAGATTATCGCCGAGACGCCAAAGGTCTAGCAGGGTTTGTTGACTTATTAGCCGGTGATGTGGACTGGAAAAAAGTCATCGATGCCTTTGTCGCCGTAGGCTACGAGGGTTGGGCCAGTGCAGAAATGTGCCCCAATTATCAGCAGTATACTAATCAAGTTGTATACAATGCCTCAGCTGCTATGGATTGTATCCTGCGGCGTAAGGGCGTGGGCGAAATCCCCTATGCAGGAAGGTAGAAACATGGAGAAAAAAATATACAGTATTAAAGGGCTCCAAAAAAACTTCATTTCTCATGACGGTAAAAGTCAAGTAGAAGTTATCCAAGACATCAGCTTGGATGTTTACGAAAAGGAATTCATTGTTATTCTGGGCAACTCCGGTTGTGGTAAATCAACGCTCTTGAAGATTATGGCTGGCATTGATTCTGCCACGAGTGGCTCTATTGAAGTTGATGGGACACCTGTTGGTTTGACAGTTCCTATTTCATTGGCTCGGCGAATGGGTTTTGTTTTCCAAAGCAATAATTTGTTGCCTTGGCGTACAGCAGAAGGTAACTTGAAATTCATACTAAACACTATGAAGCTCAAAGGTGATATGTGGACAAAACGCATAGACGAAATGCTCGATTTAGTTGGTTTGCTTGAATATAAGGATGTATACCCACACGAGCTTTCCGGCGGTATGCGTCAACGTGTGGGCATTGCGCGTGCACTTGTACATGATCCTGATATCCTAATATTAGACCAACCCTTGGGTGCATTGGATGCTATCACGCGCAAGATGCTTTCCTATGAAATTTTGAACATCTGGAAAAAAACTCAGAAAACTGTCGTCATGGTTACTAACCACGTAGACGAGGCTATCTTGCTTGCAAACCGCATATTTGTTCTGTCAAATAAACCGGCAAAAATCACCCACGAGGTTGTGGTTGATATTCCACCTGAAGAGCGAAACAATACAATCGGTACAAACCCGCGTTTCATTTCGCTCAAAGAAGAAATTAGCGAAATAGTTCGTGAGACAATGTAAAGGAAGGAGATTTATATGGAACAAAACAAGGTAGTTCTAAAGAAAAAAAAGAAAGAGCGTGACCCTATAGCAATCATCGCCCCATTAGTGGTGCTGATAATTATATGCGTTGTTCTTGAAATTGTGGTACGAGTTTTTCAAATTCCCGCATATGTACTTCCGGCACCAAGCAATATTGTTTTGCGCACAATCGAGAGTTTCCATATCATTCTGCCTGACCTTTTCTTCACATTGCGGATTATCGTGATGGGATTTTGTGTGGCCATTCCCATAGGTATTCTATTGGCGGCTCTTTTTTCACAATTTTCTCTTCTTACACAGGCAATGACACCTGTTATTATCTTTCTTGTCATCACCCCAATGATTACCTTGATTCCTCTAATGACCCTTTGGTTGGGTGTTGATCCCAACCTACGTGTAATTATCGTTATCATTCAAGCAACACCTATCATCTGCTTAAATACCCTAAACGGTTTCACCCACACGGAGAAGGAAAAGCTGGAACTAGCACGTTCTATAGGTGCATCAAAATTGCAGACTTTTGTCAGTGTCATCTTTATGAACGCTGTTCCACAGGTGTTCACCGGTATCAAGCTGGGATGTATATTTTCAACTATCGGTGCAGTCAGTGCCGACTTTATCAGTCGAGGGCCGGGATTGGGCACCCGTATTATCAACTTCACAAGGTACAGTAACTTTGAAGAGAGCTACGGTTGCATCATTCTTATTGCGCTCATCGGTATTAGCTTATATACCATTGTAAATATAATTGAAAGTAAAATCGTATTGTGGAAGAAGTAAGGAGGTGAACCATTATGCAAGTACCAAAAATTCAATTTGACCATGTCACAAAGGTGTTTGAAACAAGAAGGCAAACCATTGTGGCTGTAAAAGACTACTCTATGTCTATTGAGGAAGGTGAATTTGTCTCTATTTTGGGTCCCTCCGGCTGCGGCAAGTCCACACTTATTCGTATGCTGGATGGTATCATTGACACTACCGAAGGTGATATACTCATCAATGGACAAAAGATAAATATTAAAGATAAAAAAATGCCTAAAGAAATTTTGACCAAAATGGGTTTCATTTTTCAACAACCAAATATGCTTCCATGGTTCACAGTGCGTGAGAATATTGCGTTGCCTTTACGTGTATTTGACTTAAAAGGCAAGCAGTGGGAAAATCGTGTAGATGAGCTCATCGAAATGGTTGGTCTACAAGAATATGCTCACGCCTATCCAAACGAAATTTCCGGAGGGATGCTTCAAAGGGCGGGTGTAATTCGTGCGATGGTACACGACCCTGAAATTTTGTTGATGGACGAGCCATTCGGAGCATTGGACGAGCTAACCCGTGAACAGATGAATATGGAACTGCTTGATATTTGGAGAAAAACAGGCAAAACCATCATTTTTATCACACATAATATCGAGGAAGCCGTTCTCCTTTCCTCTCGCGTTTATGTCATGGGTACCAACCCCGGGCGGCTTGTGGAAACTGTAACACTTGATATCCCCCGTCCACGCACACTGTCCATGACTACTCAAAAAGATTTCATCGAATATCAGGAACGTCTTGAACGCTGTATCGGCGAAATTGATTTGAGTAAAATTAAGTAAGGAGGAGGACAAATTTATGCAGATAAAAAAGAAGATTGTAGCAGTGATTGCCCCTGTTTTCATGTTTGTATTTCTATTTGCGATTTGGGAGATCATCTGTCGTGTCCAAGAAATTCCCTCTTGGTTTTTGCCCAGGCCCACAGAAATTTTCACTTCTATGGTGGTGGATTTTGCCGAATTTTGGCCTCATATTCTTGTCACGCTTCAGGCGACTCTTGTCGGATTTATCATAGCCATACCTGTAGGGCTTATTATTGCAACAATTATCACCAGTTTTCCCATTGTTAATGTTGCTATGTCTCCCTATATCACATTCTTGATAACTACCCCTATGATTACTCTAATTCCCTTGCTTATGCTGGCCATGGGTTTTGGAATGGATATGCGCATAACTGTGGTTGTTATACAATCTTTTGCAGTTATCAATATGAATGCGTGTACAGGTTTCAACAATGTGCCGCTTATCCGTCGTGAACTTATGCAATCGCTTGGTGCAAACCGTATAAAAACCTATATGAAAATGATTTTACCCTCGGCAGCAACTGATATTTTTACAGGTTTGCGTCTTGCTGCTATTTTTGCAACCACCGCCTGTATCAGCGTGGAGTATAATGCCGGTAACACCGGTCTGGGCTCTCAAATTGTTCTAAATTCTCAATATTTACAAACTGCAAAGTCATTCGCATGTATATTCTATGTTACTGTTATCGGATTGATTCTATATAGTCTTGTTTCACTGATGCAGAAGAAGATTGTCAGCTGGAAGGAGTAATTTTGTGAAAAAACTCAGCTCGTTGATATTTTCTGTTATCTGTGGATTGCTTTGTATTGGTGCGATTTTTATGTCAGGTCACAATCAGCGCACCAATGTAGAATTTGGTTTAGGAGATTTCAGTGAGTTGTCTCTCAGCGAAGTTGAACAAGTATTTTTGCAAGACCCTTCTACCAAAAATCTAATGACACTACTTGAAGTGCTGTGTTTCCAGCGAGTAGTTGAAGAAAATGTAACTATCGAAGAAAAAATTGCAGACTACGGCACTCTCCTCTATGATCGAGCGAGGGCGGGCGAGGTTGACTTATCCACCTTACGACCGGATGCGTATATGAGCGAACTGCTTAGTTGGATTCGGTTTTATGGAGCTGAATAGCGAAAAATCGACTATTATATATTATTAAGTTGACATGATAAAATATTGTATTACTTGTGTTTTCTTTCACCTACGACAAGTAGGAAACACATAAAGAAAAACTCTTTGTGTTTATACTCGGCTTTTATTACATTTAACTTTACAAAGCTTATTATAGGAGAACATGTGATGAAACATATTCTTTGTTTCGGCGATTCTAATATGTGGGGTTATGACCATAGCACTTATGACCCTGCGCTTGGCTCAGGCCTTCGAATGGATTTTGACACCCGCTGGCCCGGCATTGTGCAAAACAATCTGGGAAATCAATATCGTATCATTGAAGATGCCCTAAACGGCAGAACCATCATGGTAGATGACCCCTATTTCAGCGGGCGCATAGGTAAGGACAGCTTACAGGTTGCCTTAGATGCCCATGCTCCACTTGACATGGTTGTATTTCAGCTTGGAGTTAATGAACTTAAGCATATGTTCAATCTTAACGCAGGGATGATTGCTTTAGGCATGGAGCGACTTGTTTTAATGGCAAAAGAGGCGAAGTACGGTTATACTGCGCCAAAAATCCTTCTAATTGCACCTCACCCTGTAAAAAAGCATATCGAGGATATGATTTTTGGCTTTAGTTTCGGTGTGTTGGCTTATGAAAAAAGCTGTCAGTTGGGTGCGCTATATGCAGATATAGCTAAACGTCATGGTTGCGAGTTTATTGATTGTGCAGAATTAAATTTTGTCATAAACGATCTGGATGGACTGCACTACGATAAGGCAGATCATGCAAAACTTGGAGAAGTAGTTAGTGCAAAAATCAAAGAGATGCTCCGGATAGTGCCATAATTAACTGATGTTTACATAGATTTAATCCGCGTGCTTGACTTGAGATGACACCATTGCCTAGTCTAAAAAATACTAGCCAATCTCACCTAAGCGTATATGAGTTTTCTTAAGATGTGGAAAGTATAGTCGTTTGAGACACTCACAAAACTCATTAGCCCAAGGAGAGTCAGATTTTTTGTGGTTAATGTTGTACTCATCACTCCGCCTTGTTAGTTTATCCATATATGTATTGGTTATATCAACGTGCACAACATTACTTATAGGTTACTAACCTGCGTTAATACGAAGTTTTTTCATGCCCCTTATGGTTACTCAGACCAAATTCCACTGACTTTTGTCGGTGGAATTTTTTGTTATAGCGATATATTTTGGGCATAAAGCATGTTTGTGCTTTGTTTTGCAATTTTCCAATCCTTGCAAAAACCATCGGCGTACGTAATGCGTACGTAATGGGAAATATTAGGTTGCGTATTGACTGTATTTGTCAACCATCATTATAATAAAAATATTAATTGACTTTGAGTGAAAACATAGCAAGGGGGTTTATAATGACAGGACTTAAATTCATCAGACGTAGATGCAATTACACACTAAGCGATTTTGCAAATGAGCTTGGAGTATCCAGACAAATATTAAGCGAGTGGGAAAACAATTCAAAACCCATACCCAAAAGCAGGAAAGAGCAAATATCATTAAAATTAGGTATATCTGAAGATTTATTAGGTGAAATTAATAATGAGCAAAAAGATATTATTATAAATAAAGCGATGTTTAAAGATGCGGATAAAGAAGTTTATAGCTATATACCTCCATATGAAAATGAATATGGTGAGCATGAAAAATTCACCGCTTATTTTATGAAAGAAGATTTTGAGCCGAATGTAGAAAAATACGCAAAAGCAAAAAAAGCCAGAAATGATATGCTTAGCAGTTTGAACGAGGCCTTTCATGGGAAAGATTACACTACTCAAAAAGATAAAACGACAGCTTACAATCGTGACATACGTTTGTTTAGCTTGTTTTTAGAATGTTACAATGCAATTTGGAGTCGCAATACTACTGAAAAGATGGACGCTTACCATGCACTTGAAAATGTGTTACTTGCTACATCAAGTGCTTTAAATGGCTATGATGAAGACATTAGACCTGTTAATGTAATGCCATCTGATGTTGACTTGCCACACAATAATTTTCACACTAACGAAATAGCAACCGAAATAACAAGGTATTTAGATTTGTGTAAAGAGTATACTAAATCTGTTTTAGCATTGGACAAGAATGACAACAAAGAGCGCGCAAAGAGCGACGAATGGAAAGAAGCTTTTGAAAAATTATCTTTAACTGATAAAATATTATGCGTAGAAAAAAACTGGAAAGAAAGAGATTGTAATGTAGCCGAAGAAGTTATATATTATGGGACATTTTAATCATTTTTTCTTAAATTCAAGTATGAAGCATGTTTGTGCATGATTTTACAATTTTTCAATTCTAACAAAAACCATTGGCGTACGTAATGAGAAATAATTATATATTCAAAAAATTAAAAGCTAAAATGGAGATGATGCTTATAAACCGGCAAACGGTCTTTTGGTAGCGACAACAATATTCATCTCATCCGATGGCAAAACAACCTCGTTTGCCGAGGTGTCAAACAAGCTGTCGGTAGTGCTGGCCGCACCTATATCAAGTGCATCACAGCCACTGAAGTTAATACGATTACCCGGCATGGTGTGTTGCAGTTGCACGTTTAGCTTGGCATATGGTGGTACAGTAAGCTTTAAAGTGTATGTAGGCGGTTTCAATTTTTTGCGCTATTATGAATGAACTGTTGATTTTTTGTGTACAGATATTATATAATAATATCACTATATTGTATTATGGGGTGGTTGTATGAGTTCAAGGTATGATTTGTGCAAAAAAGGCATTTGCATGTTAATTGCATTAATTATGATGACTACATTTCCACTGTCGGTATTTGCCGAAGGTGCTTCATCTGATGTTGCGACATCCGATGTTATAGCCGAAAGTGTATCTTCTGCCGAAAGCGCGTCTTCTGCCGAAAGCGCGTCTTCTACTGAAAGTGCGTCTTCTGCCGAAAGCGCGTCTTCTGCCGAAAGTGCGTCTTCTACTGAAAGTGCATCTTCTACTGAAGGTGAACAATCGTCTGCTGAGGACAGTGCTTCAGAGACTGTTGCCTCGGCGGAAGCTTACCCGTCGATACAGTCGTTTATGCGCCAGTCAACCCGAGCAACCACCCATGCCGACTGGGCCGCCGCTGCCACCGCAGCCGTCGCAGATACAGACTACACCGTGACTGCCGATGGATTGGAAATTCACTCGGCACTTGGCCTTGCATATTTTGCGGCTTCGGTAAACAGTGGCACGACATATTCCGGGCAAACTATTTCATTAACCCAAAGCATATCGCTGCCCGATGCAAATGTAAGCGGATATAGTGGAAGCAATAACAGTTTTGACGTGTCAGTAACAGCGGCAAACAGTTGGGTGCCGATAGGAACAGATACTAAAACTTTTAACGGAACATTCGACGGCAAAAATCTTGTCATTTCAGGACTTTACATAAATAGTGGCGCAGCGCAAGGGGCATTGTTTCACACTATAGCCTCGTCTGCTATTATTCAAAACCTTACAATACAAAGCGGTAAAGTTGATACTCAAAATTTTGCTTCTGCCTTTGTGGTAAATAACAGTGGCAAAATTATAAATTGTCACAATCATGCGGATGTCATAGGAACAGCGGCGAATGGCATTGCGAGTGTTAACATGGGAATAATTGATGGGTGCTCTAATTTAGGTGTTATGCATGGTTACGGAACAACAGCGAATGTCGCCGGTATAACAGCAGTTAACCAAGTTAGCGGTAGCGTAAGAAACAGCTATAACGCAGGAGTTATTGATGCTACTTATAGCGGTGCAGAAGGTCTGGCAGGTGGAATAGTTAGCTGGAACTTTGGAAAGGTCGAAAATTCTTATAACACTGCAAATGTTACAGGTGGAGCAAATGCTGCTTATAGCTCTGGTGGTATTGTAGCCGCAATGAATAATGCCAATGCTACTATTAGAAACTGTTACAACATCGCAGATACCTTTGGCCCTATGAGAGGTAAAATCGTTGGTGCTATTTTGGCAGGAAGCGTTTCTGACTGCTATGCAAACT
>CAYIZZ010000046.1:0-15543 GCA_964367945.1 uncultured Oscillospiraceae bacterium
AAAGACACCGGAACTTAATCCGATGCCTGTTTGGGTGCAGCTTCAAGCTGCTGGTAAGAGTGCTGCTATAGGAACTACCTGAAAATACACATAAGCATAAAAAAGACACCGGAACTTAATCCGATGCCTGTTTGGGTGCAGCTTCAAGCTGCTGGTTAGAGTGTTTTTATAGGAACCGCCTAAAATATACTCATACATAAAAAAAGACACCGAGCTTCACTCGATGCCTGATTGGGTCCAGCGTCACGCTGGTGGTCGGAGTGACAGGATTCGAACCTGCGGCATCCTGCTCCCAAAGCAGGCGCGCTACCAACTGCGCTACACCCCGATAGTAATACAATATCATATACTATAATACATATTGCAAGATATGTCAACTCCTTGACATAAGCTTGTATTACATCGTACAATACAATATGATTATATAATAAAACAAAAATGTTTCATTATTTATGAAAACATAGTTTTTTGGAGGATGCGAATGAAAAATACCGAAAAAACAATGGATACCATTACAGCGCTTTGCAGAAACCGTGGTTTTATTTTTCAAGGAAGTGAAGTATACGGCGGCTTAGCTAATACATGGGACTATGGTCCGCTTGGCGTTGAGTTTAAAAATAATGTTAAACGTGCATGGTGGAAAAAATTTGTGCAAGAAAGTCCCACAAACGTAGGCCTTGATGCTGCAATTTTGATGAACCCTGAAGTTTGGGTGGCCACAGGCCACGTAGGCGGATTTTCAGACCCACTGATGGATTGCAGGGCATGTAAAACACGCTACCGTGCAGACCAAATGATAGAAGAAGATGGCGGCGAGGCTGTCAGCATGGATTTTGCCCAAATGGAAGATTATGTGCGTGAACATAATCTTGTATGCCCAAACTGTGGCAAAAACGACTTTACAGATATCCGTAAGTTTAATTTGATGTTTAAAACATTTATGGGCGTGACAGAAGACGCCAAAAACGAGGTATATCTGCGCCCTGAAACAGCACAAGGCATTTTTGTAAACTTTGCTTCAATTCAGCGAACCACTCGTAAGAAGATTCCGTTTGGTGTATGCCAAGTAGGCAAGGCGTTCCGTAATGAAATCACACCGGGCAACTTTGTTTTCCGTACCCGTGAATTTGAACAAATGGAATGTGAGTTTTTCTGCAAACCCGGCACAGACCTTGAATGGTTCTCTTACTGGAAAGACTACTGCATTAACTGGCTAAAAGATGTGGGTATCACCGACGACAATTTGCGTTTCCGTGACCATGACCCGGAAGAGCTCGCGTTTTACTCTAACGCTACCACAGATATTGAATATTTGTTCCCGTTTGGCTGGGGCGAGCTGTGGGGTATAGCCGACCGTACTGACTATGACTTAAAACAGCATAATGAACATTCAGGCAAAGCGCAAGAATATTTTGACCAGCAAACAGGCGAACATTATGTACCGTATGTTATTGAGCCTAGCCTTGGTGCCGACCGTGTAGCCTTGGCTATTTTGGTGGACGCATATGATGAAGAACTTTTAACTGATTCAAAAGGTAACGAGGACAAACGTGTGGTATTGCGCTTGCATCCATTCTTGGCCCCGTATAAAGCAGCTGTGTTGCCACTATCGAAAAAATTGTCGGAACAAGCACAGGAAGTATACGACGTGCTTTCTAAAGAATTCATGATAGAATTTGATGACACGGGATCTATTGGTAAACGCTATCGCCGTCAAGATGAAATTGGTACACCGTTTTGCATCACATATGATTTTGATTCGCAAGAAGATGGCGGGGTAACCATTCGTATGCGTGACAGCATGGAGCAAGTACGTGTGCCAATCGGTGAAGTGGTAGAATGGATACGTGAAAAAACAAAGTTTTAAAAAGAATATTAACTTGTAAAAAACCCCGATGCCTATATGCAGGCGTCGGGGTTTTATTTGCTGTATAAATATGTGACATGGTAAATATCACACATGAAACCGTCGTTTAAATTCGCTCTTAACAGTTCTATCACCAAACACAATGGTGCCAAGTAAGCTTGCCAATGCCATGGATACAGTGATGATAACCATAATACGATTATCGGCAAGACCAAGCAACCACAATATCAAAGGTGTGAATCCAAATACGGCCATGATGCACTGATAAAAAACATATTGAGCCCAGCTGGTGCGATTAAACACTATCATTGCGTTAATTCCACCAAGTCCTGCACATAAAACACCGGGAACTACATACGAGGTGCTCCAACCACTGAAACCTATGGTGTAATCCACAATTACGATAAGGATGCAAGTGAAAATCACCTGCAACATAATACGTTTAGTGGGGTTGAAACCACGTCTCAGAAAAGGAGGAATGCTAAGCCATAGATAAGCAGATGCGGCAATAACAATAAGGCTCCACCAAACTCCGGTAGGGACAAGCCAATTGATAAGTAGTGATATACCGCCACCAAGTAAAGTGAGAAATGCAAGTATGCGCAAAAAAAGATGAGTTAAAGCACGCTCTTTACTAAGATCAGGGTAGGTGTTGACAGGCAAATTTGGTAAACATGTGCATTCTTTTTTTGTTAGCTCGTCACCACACAAAAGGCAAAACTCAGAAGAAGGTTGCCCGATGTGTACCTTGCAACTTTGACAATATCTGGAATTAAAGGCTGTCATAATCCACCCCGTTTGATTGTACGGTAACACAAAGTCCGTCATCGGAAAGCTTGCGTAAAATAGCACGATGTATATCCATATTTCGTAAAGAAGATGTAAAAGATAATGTGAAAATATCACCAAAGCTGCAAGCAGTGGTTTTAAAAGGCTCTCGCGAGATAGTGTTTAGTAAAAAAGAAGTGCCGGTGATGTAAGGGGTGAAAATATCAGGCATATCTATGACCCCAAGGTTTGAAAACCCCATGGTAGAGCTTTTGGCACTGCGCTCAAAAATGATTCTTAAAGCAATCATTTTGATAAAAAGAGGCACTGCGCGTATAAAGGGGCTATATCCGCTACCAACAGTGTAGCTGATTTTTTCCATCATGGATTCCTTACTGGCTTTTTCTGTATATTGTTTTTTCACTTGAAGTAAAATATCATCAAAAGTAACAGGCTCTGAAAATTTTAACGACACATAAATATTGGAAAAAAAATTCAATGTGGTGGTTGAAGGGAATAGGTTTCTTAAATTCACCGGAATAAAAATATTCACAGGATATTTTGAAGGCTTATTTTTCAGTTGCGCTTCATATAAACCAAATGCTATACAAGCAGTGATGTAGTGGGATATAGAAACATTTTTACTGCGTGCCAGCTGTAGAAGATCGCCTACAGGTATGTGTGCATGCAGAATGGAAAGCTCACCCGGAGCACTGCGCTCGCCACGAATACGATACCCACGTCCTATGGCAAAAGAAGCTTTTTTTGTGGGTGTATAGTTGTGGACATAGCTGTCTTCAGTGTCAGTAGAATGTTGAGCAAACCAAAACTTTGCCTTATCAGCTTGTGAAAAATGAGTGGGATGTGCCAACAATAAATATTGACACACAATAGCACGCAAAAACTGAAAACTTCCGGTACCATCACTAAGCACATGATATGTCTCAAGGCTGATACGAGTATTAAAATAGCATAAACGAAAGAGGAAAAGGTGGTTTACAGCAGGATCTATGTAAAGGCACGCGGTATCGTCTTCTTCAGATATTAATGGCGTTTGGGTGTTTTCTTCTAGGTAGTGCCAGAAAAAACCTCTGTGCAAACGAACTTTGAAAGCGGAAAACCGAGGCAGGGTTTTTGCGAGTGCTTCTTGTAAAAGTTCGGGCACAACAGGCTCGCTTAAATTAAAAGAAATGCGATATACATTGCTGAACTTACGGTTGGTGATAACAGGAAATAAATTGGCAGTGTTGTCAAGGCGATGCCATCGTTTGATGCGAGGATCTTTATCAGCCATAACTATCCTCCGCAAACAAGGAAAGATCGATAGACTTTGCCATCATGGTTCCACCTAAAACACTGGGATGAACACCATCGGTTAATGCATATCCATCCTGCATACCCGGCTGATCATCGCTACGGCGAAGCACGGCATCAAAATCAATAACAGCATCAAAACAATCGGCAGATAAAATCCAGTCGTTCATTTGTCTGCGCAACATTTCACGATCTTTGTTGTATGGATGAGTATAAGGGCGAGGGCATAAAGTGGCCACATATACTTTCACATTTATGTCGTGAAGCTTTTTGGCCATTTCAGTAAGGGTGGCGATGTAATCTTCAAGAGTGATAAGCTCGCTGTCGGGCAAGCCGGCAGAACCGGGCAGACCGATATCGTTGGTGCCAAGTGCAATGATGGCATGTGTGAGACCGGGCAAAGAAAGTAAATCACTTTCAAAACGCTCAACGCCGGCAACGCCATTTAGCTGTCCGTTTAATGGTGGAGACCCGCCAAGAAGGCGATTTCCCCATATACCAAGATTACACAGGGATACTTCGCCTGGATATACATGGTGCAAAAGTTTTGTGAAAGGATGTGTCCAGTTGCTTAGTTGTGTTATGGAATCGCCAAAACAGCCGACAACCCTGCCGGGATAATCACAATGTGCGATGACTTCCGAAACAGTGGTGGTGGTGACGGTGATGTCGGCCGCTACTACAGTGCGTGCAAGCCGAGATACCAGTCCGGGTGCATTGAAATGCGAATCGGCAGAATAGTTGCCGGGCCTACTGCGTAAAGACTCAGCACCTGACCAGTTTCCACTTTGAACTCGTGTATCAGTGGGATAGTAAAAATTCAGCGCAAAATGATCGCCTACAGAAAGAGAAAAAGGAATAGTATCGCTGAGTATATCCTCGCCGGCAGACAAATCAAAAGCCAGATGAGAGCTAACAGTAAGAGGTACTAAAGTGTCGGGGAAAAGGGTGCCTTTAGAATCGCACAATGCAATGCTGGCAGCGCCAACACGCAACAAAGCCGCACCACACTTGTTTGATAATCGTACAGTGAGTGCATGTGATTTGACGTTGCTTTCAACAACTACACGCAAGGTTCGTCCATGGTTGTTGAACGGCATCTGGCCGATATCGGTGTGAGCCACCGAATAAATAGCACGTTTATATTCAGTTATATTTTGTGTTTTCATAAAATATATTATACCATACATACATATGTAAAAAGCAATAATTTGCCAAAAAATAGTATGAAAAATAATATATATCTATCAAGTAAAATAAATATGAATAAAATACGGATATAAACTATGTGAATGCGCAATATTACAGGTGGAATGCTGCAATAAATATGCAGTACCTACAAAATTTTCATCCACATTAGTCATACTGTATTACATTTGTGAAATATGCTCGCGGTGAAACGAAAAAAGCAATACAAAAAAGAAAATTGGTACTTGCATCGAGAAAAAACATGTGGTATAATCTGATATGTAAACGACATTTAACCTGAGAGAGTGGGCATCGCCCGCTCTTTCGTATTGTATGGCCATGATAAGGTGGTGTTCCGGTGCCGAAAGTTATTAAAGAAATTAGCGGTGTAGCTGCAAAAGTGGAAGCATTGGTGCGTCCTGTCATAGAAAGCATGGGCGTGTATCTTTGGGATGTGCGCTTTGAGCAAGAAGCCGGAGAGTGGTATTTGCGTGTGTTCATTGAAAAAGACACTCCGCTGGATATAGACACATGCGAGGCAATATCGCGTGCCATAGACCCTATTTTAGACGAAGAAGATCCCATAAAACAGGGGTATATACTGGAAGTGGGCGGGCCTGGACTTGGCCGAAAACTTATCCGCAGTGAGCATTTTGTGCGCATGCAAGGAAAAGAAATATTAGCAAAGCTATATGCCCCGGACGAGCAAAACCGTAAAGAGGTACGAGGCAAGCTGATTAGTCTTAATGAAGATAAAGTACATATGCAAACCGAACAAGGCGAAGAAATAATAGAAGTTCAAAAAGTGAGCCTGTTTAAGTCTTGCGATGATGAAAACTTATTTTAGCTTGACTTATACGAATTTATACATGAAGAAAAAATTGATCTACATTTATACACCATATGAAAGAGGATGAAGATGAACAACGAAGAACTTTTTATGGCGCTTGAGATGCTGGAAAAAGAACGTGGTATTTCTGCTGATTATTTACTGGAAAAAGTAAAGAACGCCATTATGATTGCAGTGAAAAAAGATTATAACGTAGAAGAAGAAAATGTGGAAGTAGTGATGGATCCCAGCACATCTACATTTGAAGTGAAACTGATTCGTGACGTGGTAGAGGAAGTGGAAAATCCAAATACCCAGCTTACAGTGGAACAAGCAAAAGAATATAATAAGCGTAAAAAGTTTTCTGTTGGCGATGTGGTGGAGCAAAAGCTGAAAACAAAAGACTTTGGCCGTATTGCAGCGCAAACAGCAAAGCACGTGATTCGTCAAGGAATCCGTGAAGCAGAACGTAGCCAAATGTATACAGAGCTTCAAAGCCAAAGCCATGAAATAGTGACAGGTCTTATCACAAGAACTGATCCTGCACGTGGCGTGGTAACTTTAGAAATAGGCAAAAACGAAGCTGTTCTACAAAGAAACGAGCAAGTTCCGGGCGAGGAATATTACGAAGGCGACCGTATCAAAGTATATGTAGTAGACGTAACTGTCAGCGAGCGTGGCCCGTGGGTGATGATTTCACGCACACATCCGGGTCTTGTGAAACGTATGTTTGAGATGGAAGTGCCGGAAGTATATGATGGCACAGTAGAGATAAAAGCTATTGCCAGAGAGGCCGGCGCCCGCACAAAGATTGCTGTGTGGAGCAAAGATCCAAACGTGGACCCACGTGGTGCTTGTATTGGTGCTCACGGTGCTCGTGTGGCAGAAATTGTGGACGAGCTGGGCGGAGAGAAAATCGACGTGGTACTTTGGAGCGAAGATCCCGCAGAATTTATCGCCAGTGCTCTTTCGCCTGCAAGCGTAGTAAGCGTGGAGATTTTAGAAGGCGAAACAAAAAGTGTACGCGCTACAGTGCCGGACAATCAGTTGTCCCTAGCCATTGGCAACAAGGGCCAGAATGCTCGTTTGTGTGCTCGTCTTACCGGATATAATATCGACATTCGTCCGGAAAGTGGATATTTCGGCGAGGGCGAAGAAGAGAATAAAGAAGATGCAAACGAGACAGAAGAAGCATAAACTGATATTATAAAAGATGAAAATGCCAAAGCCAAAAGATGAGGGAGGAATATTTTGCCTCAAAAAGCCAAAAAGAAAATTCCCATTCGGCGATGTATCGGGTGTGGAGAGGGCAAACCTAAAAAAGAATTAATTCGCGTTGTGAAAAATAGCGATGGGGATATTTCGCTGGATACAAGTGGGCGAATGGCCGGTCGTGGTGCATATATTTGCCCCAGTGCGGAATGTCTTGAAAGAGCAAAAAAACGAAAAGGTTTGCAACATTCTTTTTCAATGCAAGTGTCAAATGAGATATATGAAGCTTTGGCAAATCAGCTTTGTGAAGAAGAAAATGGCGGTGGCAGTGGATAAATTATATAATGCCTTGTCGTTGGCGAAAAGAGCGGGTGCACTTACGGTAGGTTTTGACGCCGTGTGTGAAGCCGCACAAAAAAAAGAGGCGGCGCTGGTGCTGTTGGCGTCGGACACCTCAGAGGGTACCGTAAAACGGGTACACAGAATGTGTCAGAACTATTGTGAAGTTTTATTTTTACCACATACACAAGAACAAATTTCTAATATTACAAAAAAGCAAATAGGCGTAATGGCTGTAACCAATACGGATTTAGCAACCCTTTGTCTGCAATATTTGCAGGCAGGTGGCCACAAGGAGGAACCGGTTTGATCATAAAGTACAAAATCAGCGATTTTGCAAAAGACTTGGATGTGCAGAATAAACAAGTTATAGAATTACTTTCAGAAAAGTTTGGAGAGGTGAGAAAACACACCACCCCTTTGACGGAAGAGGAATTGAACTTTTTGTTCGAACATTATACACGTGAGGCCGAGCTACCGGATTTTGAAGAATATTTGGCGGTGGGCGCAGTGGCGAAAAAAGCAGATGAGCCTGTGGCTAAGAAGCCGGAAAATAAGAAACCAGAGATCAAGAAAACACCTGCACCGGAACCGGTGAAGCAGGCGGTTTCGAATGTGAATATGGATGCACAGCCAAAAGATAAACCGGCGGCTAAAGAAGCTCCGGTACAAAAAACCGAGAATGTCGCTGCAAAACCTGCAAAGCCTTCGGCCAAGCAAGCACCGGCTAAACGTCACGATCTTGGCAGGGTGCGTATCCGTGAGGATAAACCCGAAAAAGAAGGAACTTCCGTTAAACGTGAAGTAGTCACACGTACCATCGATACGTCGGGCGCTTATGTAAACCTTGATAAGTTCAACGAAAAATATACGCAACTGGCCACCGAAAAAACTGATGGTGGAGCAGCAAATAACCGCAGAAAAAATGCCGCAAATAAAAACAGGCAGAAAATGCGTGCAGGGAAAAACCGTCAACAATCGCAGTTCAGCAAAAAGCGCGAGACAGAGGCGGAACGCCTTCAGCGCATCCAGTTGGAAAAAGCTCGTAAAGCTCAGCTGAAAGTGTCTATCCCAGATGAAATTTCTGTGGGCGAGCTTGCAAGCAGGCTGAAAGTAAACGTGGCACAAGTTATTAAAGTGCTGATGGGGCTTGGCGTGATGGCCAATGTTTCCGAGATGATTGATTTTGACACAGCATCTCTTGTAGCAGAAGGCATGAATGCAAAAGTAGAGCATGAAGTGCATGTGACTATTGAAGAGAGACTGTTTGAAGTGGAAGAGGACGATCCGGAAAATATGATAGAGCGTCCTCCGGTTGTAGTAGTTATGGGCCACGTTGACCATGGCAAGACATCTATACTGGATGCTATTCGTACAACAAATGTTACCGAAGGCGAGGCCGGCGGTATTACACAGCACATAGGTGCTTATCAAATCGAAAAAGATGGCAAGAAAATTACTTTCCTAGATACCCCGGGACATGAAGCGTTCACCAGCATGCGTGCACGTGGCGCAAACCTTACAGATATTGCAGTACTGGTGGTTGCGGCCGATGACGGTATTATGCCACAAACAGTGGAAAGTATTAACCATGCCAAAGCAGCCGGTGTGTCTATTATCGTAGCTATCAACAAAATAGATAAAGAAACTGCAAACCCTGAAAAAGTAAAACAACAACTGACTGAATATGAGCTGGTTCCGGAAGAATGGGGCGGTGATATAATTACTGTACCTGTTTCTGCTACCACAGGCCAAGGCATGGATGATCTTTTAGAAATGCTGAATATAACAGCAGAAGTGAAAGAACTTAAGGCGAATCCGAACCGTCGTGCAAAAGGCACAGTGGTGGAGGCGAGACTGGACAAGGGCCTTGGCCCTGTAGCCACCATTTTGGTACAACGTGGTACATTGAACCATGGTGATGTGATAATTGCAGGCACTACTGTGGGTCGTGTGCGTACCATGAAAGATGCCGATGGAAATGTGTTGCAAACAGCCGGACCATCTATGCCGGTAGAGATAACAGGACTTACTGAAGTACCTGCAGCCGGAGACCTTTTTGACGCAGTAGAAGATGAGCGTTTGGCACGTGAGCTTGCAAGTCAGCGTCATACTGTGCAAAGGGAAGAACAGCTGGGTAGCTACACTAAAGTTACACTGGACAATCTTTTCAGCCAGATTGCTGAGGGCGAAAAGAAAGACCTTAACATTGTTGTAAAAGCAGACGTTCAAGGCAGTGCAGAGGCAGTGAAACAAAGTCTTGAAAAAATATCAAACGAAGAAGTACAGGTAAAAGTAATTCACACCGGTGTGGGCGCTATTAACAAGAGCGATGTAATGCTAGCAGATGCATCAGGCGCTATTGTTATAGGCTTTAACGTAAGGCCGGACCCTGTGGCCAAGGCAGATGCAGCGCAAGCCGAAGTGGAACTGCGCATGTATCGCGTGATTTATGACGCTATTGATGACGTGAAAGATGCTATGAAAGGTATGCTGGCTCCGAAGATTCGTGAAGTGGAGGAAGGCCGCATAGAAGTTCGTCAAGTTATCAAGGTTTCCAATATTGGTGTGGTAGCCGGATGCTATGTGCTGGAAGGCAAGGTAATGCGTGGCAATAAAATCCGTGTTGTGCGTGAAGGTATCGTTATCACGGAGGATGAAATCTCTTCACTACGTCGTTTCAAAGATGATGTAAAAGAAGTGGCGCAAGGTTATGAATGCGGTATATCTCTTACAAAGTTTAATGATATAAAAGAAGGCGACGTTTTCGAAAGTTTCATTTTGGAAGAATACAGAGACTAATAAAATTAATATACGATAGTACACAAAAGCCTTGTGACTTTGCCACCAGTGAAATATATATATTTGACCGGTGGCAAAGTGTTTTTTAAAGGCAAAGGAGCTTTATATGCCGAAAAAATCAGTTTCAAAAAACGTAGCACGCCTCAACGAAGATATGAGACGTGAGCTAATTGAGATTTTAAATAGTATGAAAGATCCACGTGTTAATGGTGGCTTAATAACCATTACAAAAGTGGAAAATGTAAGCGATTTATCCACGTGTAAAGTACATATAAGTGTGATGGACCGCCCGGGTGGAGCAGCAGAGGTTATAAAAGGTATGAATGCCGCAAAAGGGTATGTACGCAGTGAGATTGCGCAGCGCATGCATATCAGGCGTTCACCGGAGTTTGTTTTTATAGAGGACGACAGTGCCGCTTATGCGGACCATATCAATAGACTGCTGAAAAATCTGTAATGATGTAATTGGCAGGTACGATTAACTAGAGGTAAATGTATCATGAGTGAAATTTTAGACATACAAGCGATTATGGGCAAGCTGATGCGAGCCGATAATATTTTGATTTTGTGCCATAAGAACCCGGACGGTGACACACTGGGTTCAGCAGGTGCCTTGTTCTGGGGCTTGAAAAACCTGGGTAAAACCGTTGCTGTTCTTTGCAACGATCCCATACATGCACGCTACGACTACATGGAAATGGAACTGTTTTACCAGCAGTTTGAGCCACAGTATGTGGTTTCGGTGGATATTGCCGGCACACAGCTGTTTGGTGAAAAAGTGGCGCAATGGGCCGACAAGGTTGATTTGTGTATAGATCATCATGGTTCAAATTCAGGGTATGCCGATGTGATGCTTTTAGACGACACGGCGGCAGCTTGTTGCGAAATAGTGTATGATTTGCTTATCAATATGGGGTTGGATATAGACAAGCGTATAGCAGACTGCCTTTATACCGGTGTGTCTACAGACACAGGTTGTTTCAGGTTTGCAAACACCACAGCACGTACCCATCGTGTGGCGGCAAGGCTGATTGACCTTGGTGCCGATGTCACCATGTTGAACGAGCTACTTTTTGAAAATCGTTCGAAACAACGAATTAAAATAGAAGAAATTGCACTTTCCACGTTGGAATATCATTTCGACGGATTGTGCGCACTTATATGCATCACAAGAGATCAGATTGAAAAAGTTGGCGTGGATGAAAACGATTTAGAGGGCATTACAGCAATGCCACGCAGTATCGAGGGTGTAATGGTGGGCATCACCATGCGTCAGCAAGCATCGGGTAGCTTTAAAATCAGTGTGCGCAGTAAAGTAGGGCTGCAAGCCGATGTTGTTGCCAAAGCTTTGGGTGGTGGAGGCCATAAACAAGCCGCAGGATGCGAGGTGCTGGGTGGCCTTGATTTTGCCAAAGCGGCAGTGCTGGCAGAAACAGAAAAAGTGCTGATTGCCGGCAATGTATATAAAAAGGAAGAAGAAAAAAGTGAATGAATGGAATATTCATAGTTGATAAACCACAGGGATTTACCAGTTTTGATGTAGTGGCCAAAATGCGTGGCATCTGCCAAACGAAGAAGGTAGGGCATGGAGGAACACTGGACCCGATGGCTACCGGTGTGCTTCCGGTATTTGTGGGTCGCGCAGTAAAGGCAGTGGATTTGGCGCCGCAGCAGGGCAAAGCATATGAAGCGCAGATATTGTTTGGTGTGGCCACCGATACAGGTGATATCACAGGTAATGTGATACAAAAAGTGGACAAAACGGTGACGATGCAACAGTTGCAAGAGGTTTTGCCGCAGTTTTTGGGAGAGCAAACGCAAATGCCACCCATGTACAGCGCAGTAAAAGTGAACGGCACACCGCTGTATAAGTATGCAAGAGAAGGCAAAAGTGTAGAACGAAAAACAAGACAGGTGACAATACATGAGCTTGTTTTAAGGCAAGAGACGGAAAAAAACAAGTTTGGGATATTTGTCAGCTGCTCAAAAGGTACATATATTCGTAGCTTGTGTGAGGATATTGGCACAAAGCTGGGTACGGTAGCTACTTTGGCATCATTGCAAAGAACGCAGTCGGGTGTTTTTACCATTGATAAGGCTATTACGCTTTCAGATATCCAAGCGGCAAAGGATGCAAACACATTAGATACACTGGCGATAGCAGTGGATAGTTTGTTTTCAGAGTATCCAAGCTTGAATATAAGCGAAAAAGCCGCACAGCGTTTACAAAATGGAGCTCCGCTGTATGGTATAAAGGGCACACCCGGAACGAATAGGCTATATACAGGTGAAGATGCGTCTGAATTTTTAGGTTTGGGTGATCTGCAAGAAAGTGGCGAGATGAAAATACTAAAGCTTTTTGTTGATAGGACCTAGGCAATCTGGTGTAGCTCATAACAGATATTTTAAATGAAGGTGATTTGGCGTGCGGATTGTTACACATAGGCAATCTAGAACAAAAGAAGATACACCGGCTGCTGTTGCGATGGGATATTTTGATGGTATGCATATTGGGCATATATCAGTGATACAATCGGCTAAAGAGTTTGCCGATGCGATGGGGATTAGGCTGGCTGTTTTTACATTTAGCGGAAAAAAAGCTAAAGTACATGCGGGACTGATCTCTGCGGCAAAGCAAAAGCATGATAAAATGGCGAGCATAGGAGTGAACACTTGTTACGAGCCTTTTTTTGATGATTTTGTAGCGTTATCACCCGAAGCTTTTTTTAATGATATGCTACTTGGGGAATATAATGCAAAAGCACTGTTTTGCGGAGAAAATTTCCATTTTGGTGCAAACAGAACAGGGAATGTGCAAACACTGCAAAAACTGTGCGCTGTAAATAATGTGAAACTAAGTGTTGTGCCGACAGCAGGATATAAAGGCGAGATAGTTTCATCCACTGCTATAAAGCAAAAGCTGAAAGATGGAGATGTTTTAGCCGCAAATGCTATGCTGGGCCGTCCATATGAAGCTTTTTTGTCGGTGGAAAATAGCGTGTATAACGAAAAAGAACAGGTTTTAGCACTTCATCACATTGTGTCAGAGAATTTATGCTTACCTGCTGATGGGATGTATATCACAAAAGTAAGTGTTGGCGATGAACATATAGTTGCTGTGACAGGGTTTGGGATGAAAGATATTGATGGTAAAGGCATATCATCATGTAGAACCTTCTTGTTTGATAGCCATAAAGAATGCCAAAACAAAGAAATATCAATACAGTTTTTTGAAAAAATTTCTGAAATACAGATGTTTGAATATTCAAGTGAAGAAGAGCAAGCAGTGAAGTATTGGGGCAAGACCGCTAGAAAATATTTTGATGTGTGACAACGGTATGGAAAAAATATGTAATTAAAGATAAAAGTGCCTAAAAATGCTTGCAAGATGGGTATGTGTGTGTTATTATTTCATAGTACCTATGCTGGGTGATGGGCGTGTTTCCTCTAAAGGTGGGCACCCTTACGTGGCATAAGGCGAATAAATACCGCAAAAGCGGTTTAAAAGAGGAGAAAGAAAATGATTAACAAAGCAGAAATTATTAAAGAACATGCACGCAGTGAAGGTGATACAGGCTCACCCGAAGTACAAGTTGCACTATTGACTGCACGCATCAACCACCTGACAGCACATGGCAAACAAAACCCGAAAGACCATCATTCAAATCGCGGTCTTTTGAAAATGGTAGGTCAGCGCAGAAACTTGCTTGCTTACCTGCAAAATAAAGATATTACTCGCTATCGTGCACTGATCGCAAAACTTGGTTTGCGTAAATAATTGTATTTATTCTAAGAGCAGGAGCCTCAAGGTTTCCTGCTTTTGGACTATTTATATCAAAGATGTACCCATAAATGGGGCAAAACGCAGCAAAGCATTTATGATGATTGTGCAATGAACAGAGTGTTTCGGCCGGCTCGGAGCTCTTTGTTGATTGCGCAAAAGCTAAAATGGTTTGTGCGTTTTGTCCTCTAGATAATATTGGAGGCAATAACAGAATGGAAATATCAAGTAAAAAAATGGAATTCCCGAATTTCAAAACATTTTCAATGGAACTGGCAGGACGCACCCTGACCGTTGAAACCGGTAAAATGGCCGGCCTCAGCAATGGCAGCTGTATGGTTCGTTATGGTGACACATGCGTGATGTGTAATGTTACCATGAGTAATAAACCTCGCGAAGGAATAGACTTTTTCCCACTGAATGTGGACTATGAAGAAAAACATTACGCTATCGGCCGTATACCCGGAAGCTTTATGCGTAGGGAAGCTCGTCCCGGCGAGAAAGCCATCCTGACCAGCCGTGTAGTTGATCGTCAAATACGTCCTTTGTTCCCCAAAGACATGCGCAACGATGTGTCTGTGGTGATGACTGTTATGAGCATGGAACAAGACTGTAGCCCCGAAGTGGTGGGCATGATAGGCACATCTATAGCGCTTTCCATCTCGGATATTCCGTGGAATGGTCCTACTGCAGGCGTTATGGTTGGTTTGGTAGACGGCGAGATTGTTATCAACCCGACAGAAGCCCAGCGCGCTGTGAGCGAATTGTCGCTTACTCTTGCCGCCAGCGAAGAGCTAGTGGTTATGATTGAAGCGGCTTCTAACGAAATTGATGAAGAAACAATGATGCGTGCTATCAAAGCAGGACATGAAGCCGATAGAGAAATCATTAAATTTATTCAATCCATCGTAGATGAAATTGGCAAAGAAAAAGCAGAGTTCCCCTCGATACATTTGGACGACGCTTTGTTCAGCGAAGTACATGATGCATTTATTGATCAGTTCAAACATGCCATGGATACCGATGATAAAAACGTGCGCGATGAGCGTTTGGCACCTATTGCTAATGCTTTGGAAGAAAAATATGCCGAAGAGTGGGGCAATGGCATAGTAGAAGAACTGATGTACAAAATGCAAAAAACTGTTGTGCGTCGTTGGCTACTTGATGAAGGCAAACGTGTGGATGGTCGTGGCATTGATGAGATTCGTCCTTTGGTGGCTGAAGTTGGCCTTTTACCACGTGCACACGGCAGTGGTATGTTCACCCGTGGCCAGACACAGTGCTTGACTGTAGCAGCGCTTTCCACCATGCGTGATGCTCAGATCGTGGACGATTTGTCAGGCGAAAACCTGAAACGTTATATGCACCACTATAATTTCCCACCATACTCTGTAGGCGAGGCACGTGCTCCACGTAGTCCGGGCCGTCGTGAAATTGGACATG
>CAYIZZ010000047.1:0-15441 GCA_964367945.1 uncultured Oscillospiraceae bacterium
ATGATGATGATGGGCACAGGCAGTGGCGAAAGCCAAGTGGTGCAGTTTTATGTTCTTTTAGAAGACGGAACATCGCTAACAAATGCCGATGCGGCACAGCAGATGAAAGATTCGGTGGAAGGCCTTGATTGTACACTGGACGTAACAGAATCAAGTATGGATATATCGGCTTTGGGCGGTAGCGGAATCCAGCTGATGGTAAAAGGACAAGATTTAGATGAAATGGCAGATATAGCGCAGGAACTTCGCGAGCTTGTGGCGCAAGTGGAAGGCGTGGGAGAAATCTCGCAACCATTTAGCAGTGAAGAAGAAATTAGGATAGTGGTAGATAAAAACGCGGCAATGGAATATGGCCTGACAGTGGCAGGGGTGTATTCAGAAGTTTCAAAAGCACTTAGCGAGAGTGCTGAGGCCACTGTCTTGGAAATGCAGGAAGATGATTATCCTATTGTGGTAATGCGTAGCCAAAGTGAGATGCCGGATCGTCAGTCTATCATGGATTTACCGTTTGAAGTGACCGATGCTGAGGGTGAAGAAAGTACAATACTATTAAGCGAAATTGCCACAAGGCAAGAGGGCCAAAGTGTGCGTTCGGTGTCAAGAGAAAATGGCTCGAGATATGTGATGGTGGATGTAACCATTGCCGAAGATTATAATATAGGCCTTGTAAGTAGAGAGCTGGAAGAAAAGCTTGCAACATACGAAGCGCCTGCTGGATATGATGTGGAAATTCAAGGTGAAAATGAAACTATTGTTTCCTCGCTCGAAGATTTACTACTGGTTATTTTGCTTGCCGTTTTGTTTGTGTATTTGATAATGGTGGCACAGTTCCAAAGCCTATTAAGCCCGTTTATTGTTATGTTTACAATACCTATGGCGTTTACAGGCGGTCTGCTGGCGTTACTTTTCACGGGTAACGATTTGTCGGTGGTTTCGATGCTGGGCTTCTTAGTGCTATCAGGTGTGGTGGTAAATAACGGTATTGTGTTTGTTGATACCATAAATCAACTGCGCGATGAGGGTATGTCGCGTGTAGATGCTATATTGCAAACAGGCAAAATGCGTGCAAGGCCGGTGCTTATGACAGCTCTCACCACTATTTTGGCAATGTCTACCATGGCTTTGGGTATAGGCCAAGGCGCTGAGATGACACAGTCACTGGCTATTGTAACTATTGGTGGCCTTACATATGCGACATTATTGACGCTTTTGGTTATACCGATATTGTATGATATCATGCGTAAAAAAGACAAAAAGAAGATAGATTTAGATTAGGCTTGCGTGACTTCGCCATTTTTTCTGTAGTAATAGAAAAAATGGCGATTTTCATGTAAAAACAAGAAAACGATTGGTTGACATATGGTGTATTTGTGCATATAATGTAGGTATAGTGTGTAATAAATATGATATGCGAAGATAGGGTTAACACTTACACAACATGAGAGAGAAAATCCTTGTTGGCAGTTAGCTGCCAATGGGCTGAAAGATTTTCACCGTGTAACAATATGCCACCCTTGAGCTCCGGCTAATTCCCGGCGGACGCACTCCGTTATGGTGCAGAGGGGTTTCTCCCTCGTAAAGCGGTAGTCTTTTTATAGACTGCAAGTCGGGTGGTACCGCGGAGCAATGCTTCGTCCCTGTTAGGGGATGAGGTATTTTTTTATTTGTTTTAATATTTTAAATATATAGTGTTTGATTAAAGGAGATTTTTGTATGAAATGGACCGGCCTTAATGAATTGCGTGAACAGTTTTTGACTTTTTTTGAGACAAAACAGCATTTGCGACTGGGTAGTTTTCCTCTTGTTCCTAAAGGGGATAAAAGCTTGCTATTAATAAACAGCGGCATGGCGCCCATGAAGAAGTGGTTTTTGGGCACAGAGGAACCACCCTGCCACAGGGTGACAACATGTCAGAAGTGTATCCGTACACCTGATATCGAAAGCGTAGGTATTACAGACCGCCATGGTACATATTTTGAGATGCTGGGAAACTTTTCTTTCCAGGATTATTTCAAGGATGAAGCTATATCATGGGCATGGGAGTTTTTCACATCAAACGAGTGGATGGACATCCCAAAAGAAAAACTGCATATTTCGGTGTATGAAGAAGATGATGATGCTTATGCTATTTGGACACAAAAAATAGGCGTCAGCGAAGATCACATGGTGCGTCTTGGCAAAAAAGACAATTTCTGGGAGCACGGTAGTGGCCCGTGTGGTCCGTGCAGTGAAATATATTTTGATCGTGGCGAGACATACGGTTGCGGTGATGAAAACTGCAAAGCAGGCTGTGAATGTGACAGGTTTATCGAGGTGTGGAACCTGGTGTTTACCGAGTTCGACTCGGACGGCGAAGGAAACTACGAAAAACTGGCAAAGCCAAACATTGACACAGGCATGGGCCTTGAGCGCCTAGCGTGTGTAATGCAGGATGCGCCGAACTTGTTTGAAGTCGATACAGTCCAAAAAATTCTTCATCACGTGGAGAAACTTTCGGGAAAAACATATCGCAGGGATAATAAAACTGATATTTCAATTCGTGTTATTACAGACCATATCCGCAGTACCACTCTTATGGTGAGCGATGGTGTGCTTCCGTCAAACGAAGGACGTGGATATGTGCTTCGTAGGCTTTTACGTCGTGCAGCACGCCATGGCCGTATGCTTGGCATTACAAGTATGTTTTTAGCCGAAGTGTGCGAGACTGTTATCACTCAAAACGAGACGGCATATCCTGAACTGCGTGAAAATGCAGCCTACATCAAAAAAACTATTGCCGCCGAAGAAGAACGCTTTATGCGTACCATCGACGCTGGCATGATGCGCCTAAACGAGATGATGGATAAAGCAGCTGTGAAGATGATAGATGGCTCTTTAAGCGGTGTGGATGCGTTTTTGTTGCATGATACGTTTGGTTTTCCACTGGACTTGACAAAGGAAATTGCCGCCGAGGCAGGTTTCACAGTGGATGAAGAAACGTTTAGAGAAGAGTTGAAAAAGCAAAGAGATAAAGCAAGAAAAGACAGAGCATCTCGTGAAATTGCGGGATGGGAATCAGACGTGTTTGGCTCTATGCAGATAAATGCTACCGAGTTTTTAGGATATGACACACTTAAATCAGAGGCAAAGGTTCTTGGCCTTGCATGGGAAGAGGAAGTGTGTGATGCTGTGTCACAAGATGAAGGCGAAAAAATGGGAGTTTTGGTGGTGCTGGACAAGACTCCGTTTTATGCGCAAGGTGGCGGCCAGGTGGCAGACACGGGATATTTGCGCAGTGATGAGACCTTGTTGCTTGTGCAGGACGTGAAAAAAACCACCGGTGACTTGTATGTTCATGTGTGTATTTTGCAAGTGGGTACAGTGAAAACAGGCCAGGTGCTGAGCGCCGAGGTGGACGAAGAACGCCGCGAGGCGATTATGCGCAACCACACAAGTGCACACCTAGTACAAAAAGCACTTACAGAGGTGTTGGGCGATCATGTGCGCCAAGCAGGCAGCTACGTGGATGAAGAACGTATGCGTTTTGACTTCACTCATTTTTCTGCTATGACTATGAAAGAAATTAAAAAAGTGGAGCATATAGTCAACGAAAAAATAATGCAGGCGATGCCTGTTTGCGCTGAAAATATGTCGATAGAAAAGGCAAAAGAGATGGGTGCTACTGCACTGTTTGGTGAAAAATACGGTGATGTGGTACGTGTGGTGGATGCTGGAGGCTGGAGCACAGAGCTGTGTGGTGGCACGCATGTTGACAACACAGGGCGCCTAGGTGCATTTAAAATCATTAGCGAAAGCAGTGTGGCGGCAGGTGTGCGTCGTATTGAAAGCACAACGGGATTTGGCGTTTTGCGCATCTTGGACGATAGAGAAATGATGCTATCAGTGCTGGCAAAAACCGTGAAATCAGCTAATTTAGCCGATCTTCCGGCTAGACTATCTGCATTGATAGAAGAAAACAAGAAACTGCAAAAAGAACTTAGCAGCGTAAAAGACAAGGCCGCTAACGCACAAGCAGAGGACATATTTAAAAATCCTATAGAAATAAACGGTACTAAAGTGTTCACGGCGTTTTTGAAAAAATCTTCAGCAGACACCTTGCGTAAGATGTGTGATCTTATCAAAAATAACGAGCCTATGGGCGTGGGCGCTTTGATAGGTGAGAGTGATGGTAAGATGCAGCTGGCAGTATGCTGTGGCGAGCAAGCTGTGAAAAGCGGATTGAAAGCAGGCGCTTTAGCTAAAGAAATCGCTATGATGGCCGGAGGAAACGGTGGCGGCAAGCCTGATTTTGCCATGGCAGGTATTAAAGATGCAAGCAAGGTTGAAGAAGCATTGGCCGCAGTACCTGATATTGTGAAAGCACAAATGAGCTAAAATATTTGCCTGTGCTTGTAAAAAGGAGGAAATGCCATGCAGGAATGTCTTTTTTGTAAAATAGCTAAAAAAGAGCTGGGCACAGAATTTTTGTATGAAGATGAGCATGTGGTAGCGTTTAATGACATTGACCCCAAAGCACCGTTTCATGTGCTTATTGTTCCTAAAAACCACATTGAAAGTGCCGCTGTACTGACAGAGGATGAGGGCGGCATGCTTGCCTCGGCGTTTAAAGCAGCGGCCGAGCTTGCCAAAAAAAATGGATATACAAACGGATATCGTGTGGTGACAAATGTTGGTGAAGATGGTGGACAGAGCGTGCCTCACTTGCATTTCCATGTACTTGCAGGACGAGCTCTTTCTTGGCCACCGGGCTAAAAACGTATAAATAGATAATGGAAAATATAAGCAAGGTTAATAGAAAGGGAAATATACATGGAAAATACGTATAAACTTGAAGTAGCGGGGCTTACTCGCGAGCTTCCCATTTGCAAAATAAACGATGACTTGTCTATTGCGGCGTTTATTATGTTTGGTGATGTGGAGCTAACTATCGCATGTGCAGAACATTTGCTTAAAAAATCACCCGAGTTTGATGTGATTGTGACTGCCGAAGCAAAGGCTATTCCGCTGGCATATGAAATGAGCCGTCAGAGTGGAAAACGCTATATCCCGGCAAGAAAAGGCAAAAAACTGTATATGCAACATCCGGTGGTGATAGAGGTGCAGTCCATTACCACAAAAGCAGTGCAGACTCTTTGTATTGACAAGCCGGAGCTTGAATATCTAAACGGTAAGCGTGTTTTGATTGTGGATGATGTTATCTCTACAGGTGGTTCATTGCAAGCAATGGAAGCCATTGTGGCAAAAAGTACAGGCACAGTTGTAGGTAGTGCCGCTGTTTTGGCTGAAGGTGAGGCCGCACAGCGTAAGGATATTATATTCCTAGCGCCGCTTCCTCTGATTTAATGAGACGGCCGCTTGCGGTTTTTGGGTTTTCGTTATTGATAGCCATGCTGATAGTAAGTAGACTATCAGTAGGTTTGTTTTGGGTTGTCGTCGCTATTATTGCGGCGGCAATTGTTGTATTTGTGCTATACTATAAAAAGCACAAAGGATACGGAGTTCTTGTTGCGGTGGCAGTGTTGGTGGCGTTTTCTGCACATGGTGTGTATAATATGGTTGTGGTGGCGCCAATAAAGGCTTTGGCGGGCATTGAAACTACTGTAAGCGCCAGGGTGACAGAGATAGAGCCGGGGTATGGAGAAGACACAGTTCATGCTACGCTTAAAGTGTTAAAAACAGAGAATATGCCGTACTCGTTTAAAGTGAAAGTGGAAAATGTACCAAAGGTAGAAGTAGGGTACATTATAGATGTAAAGCTTCATTTCGATGATTTTTCGACTGCATCAGAATTGGCATACCAATATGCAAATGGCTTTTTTGTGAAAGCGCAGGCTACCGGTGAAATCCAAGTGGGGGAATATTCGCCCACTTTACTTGATAACTTGCGTGAAGTGCAATATATGGCTACAGAAAGCATCCAAAGCCATTTGCCGCAACGGCTTTCTTCGGTGGCGGCTGCAATGACAGTAGGTGACGATAGATTTTTATCTTGGGAAACAAAAGATGTTTACCGAAGAGCCGGACTGTCTCACATGTTAGTTCTTTCGGGGTTTCATTTGTCACTTTTATGTAGCATGATACAAATGGTCTTTGGGCGAATGATACATAACAGGCGAATAATGTCGCTGATCACCATAGTGTTTGTGTGCGTGTTTATGCTGTTTGTAGGTATGACACCTTCCATTGTGCGCAGTGGCATAATGTGGATTTTGATGCTGGTAGCTAATTTAGGCGAAAGAAAGTCGGATGCGTTTACTTCCATGGGGTTTGCGGCGGTGTTATTGGTGCTACAAAATCCATACGCTGCGACGGATGTGGGGCTTTTATTGTCGTTTTCGGCAACAATTGGCACTTTGATAGGTGGCAAAATCGCCAAAGCGCAACAGCTAAAATGGATGGATACTGTAGCTAAATGGCCTAAGAAATGCTTAAGATATGTGTTAGCTCTTTTTATGGTTCCGATATGCGCTACCCTTGCTATATTACCGGTGCAAATTTATGCCGGCATGGGAATGTCTGTGTTTAGCGTACCAATGAATGTTTTATTTGTGCCATTTTTACCTATTATTGTGCTGTGTGGGTTTTGCATGGCCATACCACAAAGTATACCTCTGCTGGGTATACCGGGGATTTTGGCGGCGCCAATCGGTGGTGGACTACTTTCGTTGCTAGAGCTGGTAAGCACATGGTGTGCACAATATCAAGGTGTGTATATAGTCATGGAAGGCTTATATCCGCTGGTGGTGAATTTGGCAATATATGCAATGATGTTTTGGAGTGTTAAGGCAGGTAAAAGAGTGGTAGGCGTTTTTGCGTCGGTGGCAGTACTTGTGCTTTCTGTGAGTTTGCATGTATTTTTATCTTACAACACGGTGAAGATGGTGGTGGCAGGGACAGGCGACAATAGCTCTTTGGTGGTGATGCAAAATGGTAAAGCGGCGGTTTTGTATCGTAACTACTATTCTTTGAATGATATTTCGCAAGTGTTATCAGAAAACAGGATAGAAGAGTGTGTGCTGTTGATAGACCTTAGAAGCACTGTGGAAAATATCAGCTATCAAAGCGTTTTAAATCCACAAAACATAGTATTTGCGCAAGAAGATATTGTAAGCGGAAAGCTATATTATCCCTTTGATGATGAAGTGTCAATAACAGTGCAAAGACAGGAGACTGGTGTGGTGGCATGTGTGGATGTAGAGGGTTACAAGGTGGGTATGTATACCGGTAGCATGGACCTTACATATTTTGCGCCGCTGGATGTGTTGATTAGTGGAAGAGGACAAATTGAGGGTGAGTATGATAAGCTACTGTGTGGTGGTGCAGTGCCTAGTTGGGCTAATGAAAACACACAAATTCTGCACAGTGATGGAAGTGCTGAAATATGGCTGAGAAAAGGAAAAAGTGTCCGGTACAAGGAGGTGGCTTATGCCACATGAAACATTGCAAAGTGCGCTGAAAGACCCGTTTTCAAGCAAAGTGTATCTTTTTGCGTCACAAGATGTACATTTACTGCGTAGGAATGCAGATAAGGTGCGGGCAGCGCTACTGAAAGAAGAGACTGATATAACACGAATTGACGGGCCAGCGATAGATATGGGCGAAGTTATAGCATCGGCAGGTGTGATATCATTTTTCGGTACACCGCGTGCAGTAGAGCTAAGAGAAATTGTGATTTCATCCATGAAAGATAAAGACGTGGATGAGCTGATTGAGCTGTTTAGTGAGCTGGAAAATGCTGTTTTACTTATTACGGTGCTACATAAAGACAAAAGAGCGGCGCAAAGTAAAAAAGCAAAAGCGGTATTAAATGCCGCAAAAGAAGCAGGGTTTGCACTTGAGATTTCGCCGCTTAATGATAACCAAAAACTGATGTTTGTCAAAAAAATTGCCGAAGAATATGGTGCGGTTTTTGGCGGTGGTGCAGCTGAAGCTTTGCTGGAACGTACAGGATCGGACTTGTCATTGCTTGAAAACGAAGTTGCGAAGTTATCGGCTTTTTGTGGGTATAAAACTGTGGATAAAGAAATGGTGGAAGAATATGCTGTGCACAATGTGCAGGCTGATGCGTTTGGTTTAGCCACACAAATTACAAGCGGAAGAAAGATGGCGGCGTATGATAAGCTGAATACGCTACTGATGCTGAAATATGAGCCGGTGATGATAGCAGGTGCACTGGCGGGCACGTTTATTGATATGTACAGAGTGCGTGTGGCTAAAAATGCCGGACACACATGGCAAAACATGATGCGTGATTTTGGTTACAAAAGTGAATATAGGCTTAAAAAATCAGCAGAATCGGCACAAAGATACACCACTGAAAGCTTGCGTGAATGCATTAAAGTGCTTTCAGAACTTGACAGGAAACTAAAAAGTAGCGCATTGGCAGATAAAAGTGTGCTGCTACAAACGGCTGTGGCACAGCTGATATATATGGGCGGATGAGATGAAAAAACTACGTATTGACGAAGTGATTGTGGTAGAGGGCAAGTATGATGCCGTGGCACTGGAGAGCCTTGTGGAAGGTTTGATTATTACTACGGGCGGTTTTTCGGTCTTTGCTGATGCTGAAAAGAAAGAGCTAATAAAGCGTCTTGGGAAAAAACGAGGCCTTTTGATATTGACTGATTCTGACAAAGCAGGATTTCAGATTCGAAACTATATTGAAAAAATAGCAAAGGGCTGTGTGATAAAGCATGCATATATTCCGGCGGTTGAAGGCAAGGAAAAACGAAAAAATGAAGCATCAAAAGAAGGAACACTGGGTGTAGAAGGGTTGTCGCCACAGGTGATTTTAAAGGCGCTTAAAGATGCGAATGTTGATGCACAAACAATAGATAAAGAAAAAATGCAAGTCACGCCCACAGACTTATATGAATGGGGAATTTCAGGAACACCGCATAGTGCGCAAAAACGAAGAGATCTTTTGAAACAGCTGGATTTACCGCCGCGATTATCAAAAAGAGCTTTATGTCAAGTGTTATCCACGTTATACGATAAGGATGAACTACAGGCTTTGATGGAAAAACTTACCTAGTAGAACTCGTTTAAAGGAAGGCGTATTATGCAACAAAAAAATAAAGTGCTGTTTTGGGATTTTCACGGGACATTGACCACACCGGAAATTACATGGTTTGAAATAGCAAGTGAAGCAGCAAGCGAAATAGCACCCGAGCAGCCGCTTTCGCAAGAAACTTTACAAAAGCATTTGTCGTTTACCTGTTTGCCGTGGTATGAAATAGAAAATAGAGATGCAAGCCACTTAAAGAATCCAGAAGATTGGTGGGCATTTTGCGAAGACAAATTTACAAAGATGTTTGAAAAGTGTGGGTTTGCACATGAAGAAAGTGTACAAATGGCGTCAAAAGTTCGCTTGAAAAGTATTCAAGCAAAAAGATATCATTTGTATCCCGATGCTATAGATACGCTGGTTGATTTAAAAAACAAAGGATACAAACAGTATATTTTGAGCAATAATTTACCCGAACTTGAGGATATAGTAAGGGAAATGGGCATATTAAAGTATTTTGACGGTGTGTTTACCAGTGCACTGATAGGATATGACAAGCCGCGATCTGAAATATTTGATCATGCACGAGGGGTGTTGCAAGATGGGCAAGAGCCGTGGATGATAGGCGATAACCGAAATGACGACATTATAGGTGGAAATAATGCCGGGTTTGTCACAGTGCTGGTGCATAGTGAAAATACGGGCGACGCAAAATATTACGCTGAGAACTTATTAGATATTTGCAGTATACTTCAGTAAAATACAAAATAAAAACCTCTTACACAAAACTGTGCGAGAGGTTTTTTTGTTAGTGAATTTGTTATAAGGCAAGATCATCGTCGTCTGTATTATCAGGTAGCTCTAAAGCCTGAGTAGACTTTTTTGCGTGTATATAAACAAGGATAATGGTGCCGATGTTAATAAGACCATCTACCACCAAGACAATGCCAAAATAATACAAAAGAATATTGGCGCCGAATACATCAAGAATAAGTAGAATTCCCAGTACCATGGTGCCGATGGCTAAAGCGAAAATACTCCACCAATGCGAAAAATTCATGCGACGTAAATCAAAGGCATGTTGCAGTTTTATAATAGAGTCAAAAACAATAGCAAACCCTAAAATAACCGGAAGCCACACCCAAAGAGCATCGGGGCGCATTATAAGATAAAGTCCTGCTATCAAAAAAACAACACCAAAAGGGATATCGTTGTGGAAAGTCCTGGATACATCGTCTTTTTTGAAGTGCCAAACAATGCGGAAAATGCCAAGAAGGATGGCGACGATGCCCAGCAAGTAGCAAATTATGCGTTTGCTTTCTTCGGGCGCAAATAGTAATAATAGGCCAAGTACTACGTACCCGGTTGAAAACATGATGAAAGTAAAAGTGTACCGCTTGGAGGAGGTGTTCATGTGATATCCTCCTCGTCTTTGGGTGAAGAATCGCTAGCGGATGGAATCGGCAGTGAATCTTCTTTTGCCGGTATCACTTCGATGTACTGAACTTCATTATCATCGTCTTCGAGATACTCTGAAAGCCCTCTTTTTTTGAGTCTGGATGCCAAAAACTCACCAACAAGTATATATAGCACAGCAGTGGTAGGTACACCTAAAACCATGCCGGGGAAACCGAACATTCCACCACCCACGATAATGGATATTAAAACCCAAATGGGTGGTATGCCGGTGGAATCGCCTAATATTTTCGGACCAAGGATATTACCATCAAACTGCTGCAATATGATAACAAAAATAGTGAACCACAAAGCACCCCAAGGATTTGCCATAAGTAAAATCATTACGGATGGGATGGCGCCTAAAAATGGGCCGAAAAATGGGATGATGTTTGTGACACATATAATGATGGAAATCAAAAGTCCATATGGTATGTTTAATGACTCAATGCCAAAGGTGAGGTAAAAAAAGTTGCACACAGACACAAAACAAAAGCAAATTAAACCAATTATGGCGGAGTCTAAAAGCTTGCCACTGATAAATCCGGAGAAAACTTTGTTTGATAGCTTGCCGATACGTATAGTTTCATCAGCGTATGATTTTGGAAAAAATGAATACAATAAACGCTTAGCTTGCCGAAGAAGCTTTTCTTTTCCGGCTAGCATATACACTGAAGCAATAAAAGCAGTGAGGGCTGAAATTATGCCTGAGCCAACTTGCACCGTGATTCCTAATAAGTCGGGAACAAGCTGAGTGAAATCACCTACATAATCAAGCATGTCGATTATCAAAGTATTGTAGCTTAAAAACAGCGAATCGACAACTTCTGAATCGATTTCAAAGCTTTCGCCCAGATAACTGACCAAGTTATTTAGGTTATTTAAATACGAGGGGATACTTTGTACAAGCAGCTGAACACTGTCAAGGATTTGCGGAAGAAGCAAGCTGGTTAAAAGAACTAAAGTCATAAAAGCGAGTATGTATGTTAATAAAATAGAAAAAAAACGCTTTTTTGAAAACTTCGCAAAGATAGTTTTTTCAAAAAAACGCAAAGGTATATTTAATAAATATGCAATAACAAGGCCGATAATGAACGGTCTAATAACAGCAAAAAACCCTGAAAGGGTTTCAAAAGCTACATTTAAATTAGTGAAAAGCACAAAAAAGAGAACACCGACGCACACAACGACGATATTGGATAAAGTGTGACTTTTAAAAAAGGGACCTCTTTTGTGTTTCATTAAATAAGCTCATTCTTTAAGATTCTAGAGTTTCGCCAATAGACGCAATTGATTTATGGAATTCTTCACTTTCGCTAACCACCAAAATGGGTTGATTGAAATCCAGTGCATACATACCGATATAGCTCTTTGCATCAATGATCATAGAACTGTCTAAAGAATGCAAACCAACAGCCTCTTCACATTTGATAGCCTCACGCTGAATATCTTGAAGCTCGTGGATATAATTGAATTTTTTCTTTGTTACCATGTGTAATATCTCCTTTTATAATTATTTAGTACAATTAAACTATATCATATATATATTAAAATGAAAAGAAAAAAATGAAAATTATTAATATTAGAGCAAAAAAAATGAAACTGTGCGTGAATCGGAGACAAGTTTAGTGCATAATCACAAATATAACAGGGGTAAATCTGTAATACTGCAAAAATATATCGCTTTTTTCAATATTTTGTGTGTGTGACATAAAAACAATATGTATAAAGTGTGAAATCATGGTTATTGTGCGCATTGCTTATTTTAATCAAGAGATGTATAATACATATCTGATGATAACATTATTTATGACTTTTGTTAGTATGATAAAGCGTGAAAGGCATAAAATGGTTGTCGTTAACAAGGAGTTTTACAAATTATTTTTAGGAGGATCTACAAACATGAAAAAAGTTTTATGTTTAATTATGGCGCTTAGCTTGGTGTTTGTACTAGCTGCCTGCGGCGGCACAACTGCTGAGTCTACCGCTCCTGCTGCAAGCGGCGCTGAAGGCGAAGCTGCAATCGAAGGCGATAGCATTATGATTGGTGGCTTAGCACCGCTTACCGGTGATGTATCTTTTTACGGCATCGGTGTAAAACAAGGCGCAGAAATTGCTGTGGCTGAAATTAATGCCAACGGTGGTATTTTGGGCAAAGAGCTTGTTTACAATGTGCTTGATGAAAAAGGTGACCCCACCGAAGCTGTTCAAGCATATAACCAACTGATGGACGAAGGCATGATAGCGCTGATGGGCGATGTTACCACTGCTCCCACCATTGCTGTGGCACAAAAAGCTGCCCAAGACGGTATTCCTATGATTACCCCGACAGCTACCGGTGCTTCTGTTACTGAAGCCGGCGAAAACATTTTCCGCATTTGCTTCACCGATCCTTACCAAGGCACACTGCTTGCAGATTATGCTTTCAACGTGTTAGGTGCTGAAACTGCAGCTGTGTTGTATGACACAGGCGATGACTATTCTTCCGGTATTGCTGAGGCTTTTGAAGCAAAAGCTGCTGAGCTTGGCCTTGAAGTTGTTACCAGTGAAGGTTATCCTAATGGCAACACTGACTACAATGCACAACTTACAAAAATCAAACAAAACGAGCCTGACGTAATTTTGGCTTCCGGCTACTACAGCGATGCAGCTCTTATTACCACTCAAGCACGTGATTTGGGTATTGAGTCTGTTTTCCTAGGTCCTGATGGCTGGGATGGCGTTTTGGATCAAGTAGGCGAAGACACATCAGTACTTGAAGGCTACTACTATTGTGGTCAATACTCTGCAGATGAGCCCAGCGAATCTTTGCAAGGTTTCATGGATGCATACCAAGAAGCTTACGGTGAAGAAGAAAACATGTTTGCTGTTTTGGGTTACGAGGCTATCTATGCACTAGCTTATGCTATTGAAGAAGCAGGTAGTGTAGAGTATGATGCTGTGAATACAGCGCTGACAAACCTTGAGTTTGAAGGCTTGACCGGAAACATCTCTTTCCAAGGCGGACGTGATCCTGTACGTGATGCTTTCATCATCCAATTCCAAGATGGTGCAGAGGTAGTTTTGGGCACTCATAGCATTCAATAAAAAATAGTTTTGTGAATGTTGATACCAAAAGAGGGCGAAATATTTCGCCCTCTTTTGGGTATTGTTTAGGTATAATGTAGGACAGGCTGAGGAAAAGTGGAATGTTCTCGGCCCAAAGTTCCGTTTTTAATATGAAATCGAAATTTTGGCTTGGGAACAACAAAAGAAGGGTGTTGAGGTTATGTATTTTATCACGCAAGTGCTGAATGGATTGGGTGTAGGTGCTATTTATGCCTTGGTAGCGCTTGGCTACAGTATGGTATACGGTATAGTAAAACTGATAAACTTTGCCCATGGTGATATCATCATGGTGGGCAGCTATATTTTATTCAGTGTATTATCTATATATATACCGATACCGCTGGCTATTGTTATTTCAATGGTGGGATGCGCGCTGATTGGTATGCTTATAGAAAGAGTGGCATATCAGCGGTTGCTTGATCAGGGTGCGCCAAGGATATCGCTGCTTATTACAGCAATCGGTGTGTCTTTGCTTTTGCAAAACCTGTTCCAAATTATTTATGGCAGTGGAGCAAAGCCAATGTCGAAAATGTTTACCCTTCCTGAAATTACAATAGGCGATATAAACATTTCCAATACACTGCTTAATATAAGTGTGGCATTGGCAATGATGCTGGCGCTTCAAATTTTGGTGGGTCGCACTAAAATCGGTAAAGCTATGCAGGCAACCAGTGAGGACGCCGGCGCGGCTATGCTGATGGGTATAAATACTAAACAAGTAATATTATTTACATTTGCTGTGGGCTCGGCTCTTGCGGCTACAGGCAGTGTTTTATATACAAACACATATCAGCAAATTACGCCGTTTATGGGAAGTCTTTTAGGTCTTAAAGCGTTTGTGGCTGCTGTGTTTGGTGGAATAGGCAGTATCCCGGGTGCTATGCTGGGAGGTTTTGTGCTGGGCATGGCTGAGGGTATCAACAATGCGTTTGGCAATTCTGCATTGACGGACGCAGTGGTGTTTGGACTTCTCATTTTGATTTTGCTAGTAAAACCCAGCGGTCTTTTGGGTCGCAACGTTAAAGAGAAAGTGTAAGGGGGCGCAGAATGCAAAATAAATTATCTAAGACAAAACAACGCGGAATGGCCAGCCTTATTACACTTGGAGTAGTGATAATAGCGTTTGTGGTTGTTAATATTTTGATCTCGGCGGGGATGGTTTCATCCGCAACATTAGATATTTTGAAATTTATCGGAATAAACATTATTGCAGCAGTAAGCTTGAACTTGGTCACAGGTGTAATGGGTCAGCTGGTGCTGGGCCATGCAGGATTTATGCTAATAGGTGCATATGCGTCGGCCATGCTAACAAATAATATGGATTTGCCACTAGTCATGTCTTTGCCTTTCGGACTTTTGGCAGCCGGTATTTTAGCGGCTTTTGCAGGTATTATAATAGGTTTGCCGGCTCTACGCTTGCGTGGAGACTACTTGGCTATTATCACCCTTGGTTTTGGCGAGATAATCAAAACATTGGCTCTTGCAGCGGACTTTACAAACGGTGCAAGAAACTATCTTGGATATCCTACGTTTAGCAACCGCAACGAGCCTGCCGCCATGTTCAATTACATATTTATTATGGTAGCGGCGGTGATTTTCTTTAGCTATACATTCGGCACATCTCGCCACGGACGTGCAGTTCTTTCTATTCGTGAAGATGAAATTGCCGCAGAATCCAGTGGCATAAATACAACATATTATAAACTTATGACATTTGCGATATCTGCGTTTTTTGCAGGAATTGCCGGTGCACTTTTGGCACACCAGCTGGGACTAGTGGCACCTACAACATACGACTTCACACGTTCTGTGGATGTTTTGATGATGGTGGTGTTTGGTGGCATGGGCTCCATCACAGGCTCGGTGCTCAG
>CAYIZZ010000048.1:0-15362 GCA_964367945.1 uncultured Oscillospiraceae bacterium
TTTTTTCAAGGGCAGATGCTGTTTTCAGTAGCTGGTCTTTGTCTATAAAAGCTTGGCGATATGCAATCTCTTCAAGGCATGCAATGTATAGTCCTTGACGTGTTTGCACAGCTTCCACAAAGTTAGAAGCGGCTAAAAGTGCCCTGTGGTTTCCGGTATCAAGCCACGCCATACCACGCCCAAACAGCTCGACTTTCAGCTGGCCTTTTTCAAGATAGGCATTATTCACGCTGGTGATTTCAATTTCACCACGTGCAGAAGGCTTGACAGATTTTGCAATATCAACCACTTGGTTATCATAAAAATAAAGGCCGGGAACAGCGTAGTTGCTTTTTGGGTTTTGTGGTTTTTCCTCAATAGAAATAACATTTCCGCCGGAGTCAAACTCTACCACGCCAAACTCTGTGGGATTGGACACGTGATGTCCGAAAATTGTAGCACCGGTGCTACGTGCAGCAGCAGCGTTTAAGCGCTCGGTAAAGCCGTAACCATAAAAAATGTTGTCGCCTAAAACAAGGCATACATTGTCGCCGCCAATGAAAGACTCGCCCACTAAAAATGCATCAGCAAGGCCACGAGGAGCCGTTTGAACAGCGTAGGAAAAGCGCACACCTAATTCACTACCATCACCGAAAAGTCGCTCAAAACAGGGCAAATCAGTGGGTGTGGATATTATCAAGATGTCACGAATGCCGGCCAGCATTAATGCCGAAACCGGATAGTAAATCATCGGTTTATCATATACCGTTAAAATTTGTTTTGATGCCGCAATGGTAGATGGATAAAGCCGTGTGCCGGAACCGCCGGCTAGTACAATCCCTTTCATGAAAAAATCCCCCTTTTATTGCTAGAGTAAATTGCTATATTATAAAAACTACGAAAGGCGAAAGCCCCATTTTTTGAAATATCTAAACATACTGCGCAGTTGCCATAAAAACTGTTTTGTTTTTCGGTGTGCGTCCCTGTGCCAAACATGGGTGACGCTGATTTGTGGCAGATACATCGCACGTCCGTGGCAAAGAGCCTTTTGGGTGATGTCGGCATCTTCCACATACATGAAATATCCTTCATCAAATCCGCCAATTTTACGAAAAATATCTGTGCGAATCATGAAAAATGAACCACTGCAAAACTCTACATCTACAGGTGCAGATAGATCTTCATCCAGCATTAAATAGTGTCTGTTATATTTTTGAAGAAAAGAAAAGGGAATTTGACGCGCAATAAGCGGAAGTAGTGCCGGTCTTCGCTTTGCAGTGTATTGAGGGCTTCCGTCTGGGAAAATAAGCCGTGGATTTGCGATAGCTACATCGGGATGTGCGTCCATCCAGTCGGCCATTTGATTAAGTACATCGGTATTAACTTCGATATCGGGATTGATCACAGCATGATACTTGCTGTGTAGTAAAGGTAACACAGTATTGTGGCCTGTGCCGAAACCTTTGTTTTCTTTTTGAGGCAAAGCGACAACTTGGCTGGGTAAGCCTTCGTTTTGCAATATTTGTAGCGCACCATCAGGAGAGACATTATCTACAAGATACAGTGTGAAATCATCAGATGATGTGTGATGCACAATGGTATCGATGCATCGGCGTACTTCCTCAGCACCACCATACATCACCACACAAGCGCTTAAGCGAGCAGTTGTATCATTTGCCATTATTCGTCACTATCGGCTTCGGCCGAAGATGCATCGTCTTCGGTGTCGGTGGCATCTTCGGTATCAGTAGGCGCAACACTTGTATCTTCGGATGTGGTTTCTTCAGTAGTAGAAGTATCACTGCCTACATCGGAAGCATCTTCGGTGCTAGCGCTGTCGTCTTCAATAGCAGCGTCGTCATCGGTGATGGTGTTGCCATCTTCATCCACAATGATTTTTGGCGCATCAGCAGAGCCGGGATCTTCGCCTGTTTCGCGGACTAGTGCTTGCAATACCTCAAAAGAACGAATGATCTGTGGGTCGGCAGAAAGGTTTGGACTGAACAAAGATGTTTCGGTAAAGCCTTCTATTGATGCCGAGTCTACATCAGGGAATAGGCCCACGCCGTCAAATATTTCACCGGCACCTGTTTGTAAAATAGCCACAGTAACAGAAACAGCAGAACCGTCGGCAAGGCGATGAGGTGTATTTTGAATAGTGCCATGGCCGGCGGTTTGTGTGCCCACAATTTGTCCACCGGCGAGATCACGAATAGATGCAGCAAAAAGTTCGGCTGCCGCAGAGGTGTTTTCGTTTACTAAAGCTACCATAGGAATATCAACGGCATTTTCGTCGTCACTGGTGGCAAGCACGCGCACGGTTTCGGTATTGTTTATGCTTTCGGCTATAGTTCCTTGATGACAAACAAAGTCTATCATGCTATATAGTTCTGATGAAAATGAGCCGGAAGTTCCACGCAGGTCAAAGGTGATTCCCTTACTGCCATTGGCCAGTGCCTGGCTGACAGCATAGCTGAACTCGGCATATGTGGTGGAGCTGAAAGAAGAAATACGAATATAAGTATAATCAGTCATATCTGTAGACTGTACAGTAGGAGCAACATAGTTTTCCATCCTGCGTATATTAAAAGTTTCTTCTTCTGTTAGGTTGTAAACGCATTGCAAGGCAAGCTCACTACCGGGAGTGCCCCATAGCTGCTCTTCCATAGCAGACAAAGAAGCGATGGTAGCTGCAGGCACATCGTTTACAGCCAGTATGCGGCCACCGACTCTCACGCCGGCTTCAAATGCCGGAGAATCTTCGTATACGTGCATAATGATATACCCATCTGCATCACGCTCCACTTCGATACCAATGCCTACCAGCTGTCCGTTTTCCTTTGCCAAAAGATCGGTATAGTCATCTGCGGTGTAATAAATAGCGTTGCCGTCACCGATACCATTCATGTAACCGACTGCCATTCTGTCAAACAAATAATCGTCGTTTATTGTGCCGTATAGGTTGCCACGTACATATATGTCTATTTCGGCAAGTTTGGAATATTGCGCTTGTAGATTTGTCACAGACGAAACAGTGCGATCAAACGTCTGCATGGAAACAATCCACGTGATGGAAAATGTGACAGTAATTGCAATAAGGGTAATGGCAAGTGCAATACTTACCGAAATTTTTCTGCTCATATAAAATCTCCGTTTCGGCCGTAAAAAACGGCATCAGTAATAAAAAGAGGAACGGCACAAAAGAAAAACATCAACCACTAAGCCAGTTACGTGGGTTTTCAAGACTGCCGTTATTTTGTACTTCCAGGTGTAAATGGTTTCCAGTGCTGAAACCTGTGGTGCCAACAGTGGCAATGTGTTGACCGGTGGAAACATAGCTACCGACACCAATGTCTAAAGTGTGGCAGTGGGCATAAAGTGTTTTCACGCCATTACCATGGTCAATTACAATATAGTTACCATAACTACCCGAGGATGCGGCCACAATTACTGTTCCGCTTCCGACAGCTCTAATAGAAGTACCCTGTGGTGCCGGTACGTCCATGCCGCGGTGTGGTGTTCCATTTGGGTCGGGTTGGCCAAACTCACAAGAAACACCGTAATATCCCGGTACCGGCCATGTGAAAGATCCACCCACAAAATCGCTACCGTCGCCGTTTGAAGAACCACCTACGTTGCTACCGATATTTTGCATTTCATTGTAAGCAGCAGCGGCAGCATCAAACTGGTCGCCTTCTATTTCTTGTTGCGCCCGAAGCTCGGCCTCTTCACGGCTTAAAGTGTCGTCTAAAGCCATGATATTTTCCACAAGACCATCTTGTAAATAAACCAGTTCGGCATGATAAGAAGTCATGTTAGCCAAAAGAGAGTCAATGGCAAACTGCTCTTCTTCCATTACGAGTTTTTCACTGCTGAGTTGCTCCAGTAGCTCTGAATCATTCTGCGAGATACGCCGCATTGCATCTGTAACAATAAAAACTTCGGAAAAACTATCTATATTAAGTAGTTGGCTTAATGCCGAGGAGTTGTTCATGTTGAAAATGGCAATAAGTCTGTCTTGCAGTAGCTGGTCATTTTCATAAATGAACTGCCTGCTCACAGCAATTTCTGCCTGCAACTGCTCTAGTTCGGCACTGATGCGATCAATTTCTTCTTTGTTTAACGCTACCATTTCGTCAATGATTTCTTTTTCTTTTTCATAGCTGGTCATCAAAGACTGTGTAGCAGATATGTCGTTTTTTTGCTGACTAATTTGAGTGCGCGTGTCTTGCAGCTCGTCTTGTAAGCGCTCATAGCGTTCGGCAGCTGTTTCGGCCGACACTAAAATGGGCGACAAAACAATCAAAAAAACAATGATGCAAAAAAACAAACGCTTTCCTAGCTTTATGTTTGCCATCAAAGCCTCCGAGATGGATTAAGGGTGTTGTGAGTAATATTATACTTTCAAGTGATTTCGTACACTGAGAGCAGTACCGATGCCGCCTAGAAATGCACCTAAGGATAAGGCAGACAAAGTGATCCAGTACCAAATATTTTCGAGTTTTAATAAGCTGGATAAAATGCTGAGAATCCACATATTGTGCATGCCATGCAAAAACTCATACACAAGATAATATGCACCGCACAATGCTAGCGAAGACACTATGCCGGCAATGATACCCACGGCTACACCTTCTACAAAAAATGGTAATCTAATAAATAAGTTTGTGGCACCAACATATTTCATGATGGAAATCTCACGACGTCTGGCAAAAACTGTCAACTTGATGGTGTTTACAATCAAGATAATGGAAACAGCCGCCAAAATCAGCACAATGGCAAACCCACCATATGTAATGCCGTTGTTGATGGTAATCATTACTCCCGCCAAGTCCACCGGAACAAAGGTTTCTTCCACACCTGCTATGGCAGAAATTTGGGTGTTAGTTTGTTCGATAAAACTAAGGTCGTCTACGGTTACATGAAAACGAGCAGGGAATATGTTCTCATAACCATCTAAAAGGTTTGAATAAGATTCAAGCATGCGCTGCACTTCATTGAAAGCATCTGCCTTAGAGGCATATTCCACTTCAGATACATTCGGAATGGCAGAAATCTGATCGCCAATGGCAGTGGCTTGCTCGTCGGTTACATCCTGAAGTAAGTTCACCACGATCTCGTTTTGTCCGGATAAGTAATTTACAATAGAGTTCACATTCAGCAAAAGTAGAGTGGCGATACCTGTCAGGATAAAGCAAGCAGTGAGAACACCAATCGAAGCAAATGTCATGAGACGATTTGCACTCATGTTTTTGAGGCCTTGCTTTACAAGATAGCGAAAACTTCCGAATCTCATAGTGGGAACACCTCCTTCGCCTGTAAGTCATCTGAAACGATGGCACCATGGTCTATCTGAATGATGCGCTCAGAAAAACGCTGGGCAAGATCGTGCTCATGAGTAACCACCACTACAGTGGTGCCCACCATGTTGATAGCTTTCAAAAGCTCCATTATTTCTACTGAAAGTTCGGGGTCAATGTTACCGGTGGGCTCGTCTGCGATAATGATGGGTGGAGAATGCACCAATGCACGAGCCAGAGCAACACGCTGCTGCTCGCCGCCGGATAGCTCGGAGGGAAGGCTTCGAGCTTTGCCCGCAAGACCCACAAGGTTTAGCACATAAGGAACACGCTTTTTGATTTCGCGCTCGGGAATATTAGTAACCCGCATGGCAAAGGCCACGTTTTCAAAAGCTGTCATGCTGGGAATCAGGCGGAAGTCCTGGAACACAACGCCTAGCCCACGGCGTAAATATGGAATATCACGGTTGCGAATGGTGGAAAGATCATGCCCTCCCACAATAACCTTGCCGGAAGTAGCCACCTCTTCGCGTAAAATGAGCTTTAAGAATGTGCTTTTTCCTGCGCCTGAATGACCAAGCACAAACACAAACTCGCCCCGGCGAATTTCCAGGTTTACCCCTTGTAAAGCCACATTGCCGCCGGCATATACTTTTTTTACATTTTGGAAGCTGATCATTGCATTACTATCAGTCATCAGTGTTTTTCTGGCCATGCTGTAAAATACTCCTATATATAGCGTGATTACGATGTATTTTTATGTTCAAAATTGGTACTGTGCTTATTTTTGACAAACATAAATAGACTGTTGCCTAAAACAACAGTCTAATATTAACATGTTTAGCATATTTTATCAAGAAAAGGCGGAAAATAACAACGATTTTTCACAAAAAAACCGTATGGATACATACGGTTTTTTATATTAAAAATCAATAACTTGCAGGGTCGGTGTTTAAGTAACGTTTAACCATGAGCGCTACCTTGAACACAATGGCATCGTCGAACTCGCGCAAGTCAAGTCCGGTCAATTTTTTGATTTTTTCAAGACGATATACCAGTGTATTACGGTGAACAAAAAGTCCACGTGAAGTTTCAGATACGTTTAAGTTGTTTTCAAAAAAGCGCTGGATGGTGAAGAGGGTCTCCTCGTCCAAAGAATCGATGCTACCTTGGTTGAACACTTCCTTTAAGAACATTTCACATAAGGTGGTGGGAAGCTGATAAATCAAACGGGCAATGCCCAAATGATTGTAAGAAACAATATTTTGTTCTATATCAAACACTTTGCCCACTTCCATGGCAATTTGAGCTTCCTTGAAGCTGGCAGCTAAATCTTTGATGTTGCTTATGGGAGTGCCTATGCCCACAATGGCTTTGATGTAATGCTCGCCATTAAGAGTGTCAATGATGGAAAGACCCAATTTTTCAATAGTTTTTTTGTCTATACCACGCTGAATTTCTTTCACGAGAACGGTATCAGTTTCGTTTACGTTGAAAATGAAATCTTTTTGCTTGTCGGGGAAAAGACCGCTGACCACTTCAAATGCTGAAATATCAGTGCCGCTAGTGACCCGAATCAATAAAACTACTCTGGCCACATCTGTGGCAAAATGTAGCTCTCTGGCTTTGGCATAAATGTCGCCAGGTAAAATATTTTCCATTACCACATTTTTGATGAAGTTAGATTTATCAAACTTTTCATCATGATATTGCAAAATGTTTTGCAAACTAAGAGCACCAAGCGCTGCATACTGTGCTCCCATTTCATCTGTTCTTTTAACAAACACAGCATAAGATGTGTTTTGACCGGCAGAAAACACACGATATGAATAGTCGCTCTTTACAAAAGCAGAGGCGCCACTCAACATTTGCTCGGTTATATTATCATGTACTTTTCCCATGTAGGAAGGATCTGTGCTGGAGATCACCATTCCGGTATTATCCACCACACCCATCGGTTGTTCAATGATATCACGCATTTGAGATATCACAGTCTGAAACACACGATTTGCCATAAAAGCTATCCTCCTGCTTGCATCAATAAAATTAGTATTAATAAGACAATTTTGTGAAGAGTGACAAATTTATTATCACGTTCATATTTATATTACACAATTAAACAGTCTTTTGCAACAGTTTTTTACAAAGATTAAGAACTTTCTTTGTTTAATATTAACGTGGTGTGAATAAAAGCGGAAAAAAATGCTTTTTATGAAATTTAAATTAAGTATTTGTAATTATATTGTCATATAGTTGCAAATTGCTGTAACTTGTTTTTTAGCTAAAAATTCCAGATATAAACTCTATATGTGTAAATCATATTGACTAAATGCCTTAAAAATGAATAAAAAGAGTGGAAAAACATAATATTTGGATACAAAATTTCGGAAAATAAATATTTTGTTATTGTTTTGTCATGCAACTTACACAATAATGTAACTTAAAATTTATTGAATATCACCAAAAAGGTGCTATACTTTCTAACAAGGCCACAAGAAAATGTTTGGCTGACAGTCGGAATATAAGCTCCGACATATATAAGATGGTTTGTTGATTTTGCAAACCGCATAAAAAGGAGAGTACAAAAATGAAAAAAACATTGATTGCTTTAAGTTTAGCTGCTGTTATGGCTTTGAGCTTTGCCGCTTGTAGTGAAGAAGAAGCACCTGCTTCAAGTGAAGCTCCTGCATCTGTATCTACTTCCGTAGCTGACGAGTCCGTAGCTGATGAGTCTGTAGCTGACGAGTCCATGGCTGATGAGTCTGTAGCTGACGAGTCCATGGCTGACGAGTCCATGGCTGATGAGTCTGTAGCTGACGAGTCCATGACTGATGAGTCTGTAGCTGATGAGTCCATGGCTGATGAGTCTGTAGCTGACGAATCCATAGTTGACGAATCTGCTGAATAATATAGCAGAGTGAAAACCCCTCGAAAGAGGGGTTTTTTTGTGTGCGAAATAGGGTTTTAGTGAAAATGCAAATAAGCAGAATTGTATTAAAATACGGCGATGGAAAAAATATAAATAAAATAGCAGATAAGAGCGATAAAATCGGTTTGCAATTAGATGTAGGGTTTTGTATAATGTTAAAGTATGATAATAGTGCAAGATGGGGAAAATACAATTATGAATGATCTTGAAAAACTACCGATGCCAAAACGTGTTTTATGCATTATGGATATATCGGTGGTGGGCCGTGCCGGGCTTTCGGCGGTTTTGCCGGTGCTTGCAGCAAGTGGCGTGCAGGCGTGTGCGCTACCGGCGGCATTATACTCCACACATACCGGCGGGTTTGGTACTCCGGCACGTCAAAACGAGGCAGAGTTTTGCCAAAACGCGCTCCATCATTTTTCAGAGCAGAAGATAGAATTTGACGCTATATATATAGGGTACTTATGTACAGAGGATCAGTTTGACATGGCAGAGCAAGCGATAATCAGTTATCCAAATGCCATGCATATAGTGGACCCTGCGATGGGTGATGATGGCAAGTCCTACAGTGGGATTTCAGATGCGCTAATATCACGAATGATAAAACTATGCAAAATGGCAAACCTCATAACTCCGAATTTTACAGAAAGTGCATTATTGTTGGGTGAAGATCCAAAAGAACATACAAACGGAGAAAATTTGGCAAAAAGGCGTATTGATTTATTGACAAATGAAAACTGTTCGGTGGTAATCACCAGCGTGCCCAGCGGAAAAGACGAGTATGTAAGCATGGGAAAACAAAGCTTGCAAGATGAGGTGTTTGTTCAGCATTCCAGCTATGTGCCACAAAGATATCCCGGCACCGGAGACCTGTTTACAGCGGCACTATGCGGGTGTATACTACAAGGAAATACGATAAAAGAAGGCGTAGAAAAAGCAACAATGTTTGTACAAACGGCAGCGAAAAACACATATGAAGCCAAGGCAGAACCACGGCACGGCTTATGGATAGAGCCTTTCTTGTCTATGCTGACGAAAGAAAGACAAGGTGGATGAAGATGGAAAATGACATAAAAAAAGCACCGATTCAGCTGGTATTAGTTGAGCCGCAAATTCCACAAAATACAGGGAATATAGCACGTACATGCGCGTGCACAGGGGCAGCACTACATCTTGTAAAGCCAATGGGATTTACCGTGACAGACAAAAAATTAAAACGTGCAGGGCTTGATTATTGGGACAAACTAGATCTTACATACCACGACAGTTTGGAAGATTTTTTGAAAGTGGCAGACCAGCCACTGTTCTTTTTCACCACAAAGGCAAAAAATACTTACAGTGAAGTATCTTACCCTAAAGGATGTTTTTTAGTGTTTGGTAGGGAAGATGCGGGATTGCCCGAAGGTTTGCTAAACAGCGGTAAGGGCCAAAATGTGCGCCTGCCGATGAAGGGTGATTTGCGCAGCTTGAATTTATCAAATGCAGTGGCTGTGGCGGCATATGAAGCACTACGCCAGCGGGGATTTCCGGAACTTTTATAAAATGTTAATAAAGTTAATTAATAACATTAACTAAAAATACAAAACAAATCAATAAAAGCTAGAGGAGCAAAAAATGAACCAGAAAAAGTATGTTGTTCTTACAGATTCGGCCTGTGACATGCCATATGAGCTTGCAGAAAAGTGTGGCGTGGATATTTTGAGCTTTCACATTGCGGTTGATGGGAAAAACTATATTGAACGACAAGATTTTACTTTTGAGGAATATTATGACATATTGCGCGAATGCAAAGATATACCCAGCACAGCATTTATCACTATGCCACGGTATATGGAGCGCTTTGAGCAATATTATAAAGCTGGCATAAAAGAGGTTTTGTATGTGGCCATCAACTCTACCGGTAGCGCTACATATAACGCCGCGGTAATGGCCAGAGAAAAGTTTTGCCAGGAGTTTCCCGACAGCGATATGAAAATTTATATTGTTGACTCACATTGCTACTCGATGGCTTATGGTTGGTTTGTGGCCGAGGCTTGCAAAAAGCTAGAAGCAGGCCAGGATATGTATGACGTAACAGCGTGGCTGAATGATATATTTACCAAGGTAGAGATTGTTTTGGGTGCATTCAGCCTGAAGTTTATGAAAAAAAGTGGACGCGTGTCGGCAGCGGCAGCTATTGCAGGCGAACTGATGGGAGTAAGGCCTATCATATCTTTAAACGACGGCGTATCGGTGGTGCAAAAAAAGGTGCGTGGCGACAAAGAGGTGTTGCCTGCGTTACTGGCACAGATGGAGGCAAATCACGCAGAGCTTGAGCCATATATGGTGGTGGGAACAAACGCAAAAGTGATGGAAGAGCTAGAGAATATGTGCACCGAAAAATGGGGCAAAGCACCGAATGGCAAGTTTTATCTTGGCTCGGCTGTGGCTACAAACACAGGACCTGATGCTATAGCGATTGTGTATTTAGGCAAGTCTCGGCGCAAGCCCGACGAAGTAAACGTAAGTTAAATTAATGGTTTGGAAAGGACTAAAAGATGGCAAAAACACGAGTGGCTGTGTTATTTGGCGGAGTTTCCAGTGAGCATGAAATTTCGTGCATTTCCGCAGCAGCAATTGTGGATAACATAGATAAAGATAAATATGAAGTGTTCAAAATAGGAATAACAAAAAGAGGCAGATGGCTGCTATATCCGGGCGGCACAGATAAAATGCGTGATGGTAGCTGGGACACGTTTGAAGATTGTGTACATGCGTTCATTTCGCCTGATTCTGCTACTCGTGGCATAGTAACCAGCCATGAGGGTAGTTTTGATGCAATAAAGTTAGATGTAGTGTTTCCTGTTCTTCACGGTAAGGGTGGCGAAGATGGAACAGTGCAAGGCCTTTTAGAGCTAGCTCAGATTCCGTATGTTGGTTGCGGTGTGGGCACTTCGGCCGATTGCATGGACAAGTGTGTTGCAAACACATTGTTTGAGGCTGCGAATATCCCACACACTCCGTGGACATGTATCACTCGAGATGACATAGATGATGTGGACGATATGCTATGGCGCATGTCTAAAACACTATCGTTCCCGGTGTTTGTAAAGCCTTCGTCGGCGGGCTCGTCCATTGGCGTGACAAAAGTAAGCAGCAGGGAAGAGCTTCAAAGTGCGCTGAGGCTTGCTGCGGCGCATGATCATAAAGTGATTGTAGAGAAGGCAGTGGAAGGCAGAGAGGTAGAGTGTGCTATTTTAGGAAACACTCAGCTTTTGTGCACATTACCGGGCGAGATTGTGAGCTGTAACGAAGAAATATATGACTATGATGCAAAATATAAAAGTGGCGATGACAGCAAGCTGTATATTCCGGCACGGCTATCAGACGAAAAGCTGCAAGAAATAAAAGAGCTAGCCTTGCGTGCATACAAAGCGCTTGGTTGTCAGGGACTTTCACGTGTAGACTTTTTTGTGGAAAACGACACAGGAAATGTGCTACTAAGTGAAATAAACACTATGCCCGGCTTTACATCCATCAGTATGTATCCAAAACTGATGGAGAACATGGGCTTATCATTTACCGATTTAATAGACAGGCTGATAGAACTGGCCTTGGAAAGGTCTGGACAATGAAAGAAAAACCTATAGGCGTGTTTGACTCGGGTCTGGGTGGCCTGACAGCTGTTAGGGAACTGCATAAAATATTACCAAACGAGGATATTATATATTTCGGCGATACCGGTCGTGTGCCTTACGGTAGCAGGGGCAGGGATACTTTGGTGAGGTATACAAAGCAGGATATTGCATTTTTGCTTTCAAAAAATGTGAAGTATATCTTAAATGCTTGCGGCACTGCCAGCAGTTCTTTTCCGGCACAAGAGGTGGCAAAGCTTTCTGTGCCGTATATGGGTGTGGTAGCTGCCGCTGCAAAAAAAGCAGCAGATATTACAAAGAATAATCGTGTGGGGATTATTGCCACCGAAGCTACGGTGAACTCCACAAGCTTTCAAAAAGCACTGGCAGGATTATCCCCCAAGATAGAAAGTGTTGCAATGGCATGTCCGCTGTTTGTGCCATTGGTGGAAAACGGACACTTCACTAAAAATGATCCACTGGCTACACTGGTGGTGGAGGAATATCTAAGCGGTATCCGTGAAGCCGGGATTGACACATTGATAATGGGATGCACACATTATCCGCTACTGGTGGATGCTATTTCGTCGTTTATGGGTGACGAGGTCACCTTGGTAGATACCGGTCGTGAAGCTGCAACTTTTCTTAAAGAGCAGCTAGAACAAAAAAGTCTGTTGAATGACACAAAAGAACGTGGCGACACAAAATATTATGTCAGCGATGATCCCACACGGTTTGGTCGTCTAGCGGCAATTTTTCTTGGAGATAGCAGGGAAAAAGTGGCGACACGAATTAACATCGAGGAGTATGCACTGCTTCATGAATAAAAAAGTTTATATAAAGAAAAAGCAAAATTGCCGACATGTACCCAGGACCAAAAGGAGTATTGCGATGAAAGAAGATTATATAATCAGTATTGAGGGAACTATAGACCAGGAAGGTGAAACAGACACTATAAATTTGATGACACGTGGTTCTTTTTTGTGTAATGATGATGAATTTTCAATTTCTTATGAAGAAACCGAGGCCACAGGATATGAAGGAAATATCACCACAGTAAAAGTGGAAAAAGATAATAAAGTAAGTATGCTGCGTTCAGGGAATGCACCCAGCCAGCTGGTGATAGAACGTGGTCAAAGACATATTTGCCACTATGAAAATGGGTATGGTTCGTTATCGCTTGGGGTAGCTGCAGACGAGATAGAAAACAAACTAAACGAAAAAGGCGGAATGCTTGTTTTTAGCTATACGCTGGATTCAGGCGAAACGCAAATTTCACGTAATCAAGTGAAAATCACCGTACAGGAGGCCCACGGGTAACAATGAATACAGAAGAAAAAAACTATATGCAAGAGCTTAAAGACACATACTTATATTGCGATCTTCGTCAGATAAGCATGGAGGAAACACGCGCCATCATCACAGCAGCAATAAAAGCCGCTATGGCATCAGGCGCACTTGCCGAAAAGGAAATACCGAATTTTGTCACTGAAGTGCCGGCAGACCCTAAAAATGGCGACGTTGCTGTAAATGTAGCGATGGTGTCGGCCAAAGTCTTTGGCATGGCACCGCGTAATATTGCCCAGATTATCATAGACAACTTGCCGGATTTATCTGATAGTATGTTTGATAAAGTGGAAGTAGCAGGCCCCGGATTTATCAATGTATATTTTTCACCTGCATGGTTTGGCAGTGTTGTAATGGCGGCAAATATATGCGCTGAAGAATATGGCCGCACAAAAACAGGCGCCGGTGAAAAGGTGAATGTGGAGTTTGTTTCGGCAAATCCCACAGGTCCTATGCATCTTGGAAATGCACGTGGTGGAGCTTTGGGGGACTGCCTGGCCGAAGTGCTGGCGTGGGCCGGATATGATGTCAGCCGTGAATTTTATATTAACGATGCAGGAAACCAGATAGATAAGTTTGGGCGCAGTTTGCTGGCAAGATATTTGCAACTGATAGACGGGGAAGATGCTCATGTATTCCCGGAAGATGGATATCAAGGCGAAGACATTAAAATGCACGCAAAGGCGTTCCTTGAAATAAACAAAGATGCATATAATGACAAGTCACAAGAAGAGCTGCAAAATGCGTTGGTGGAGTATGCATTGCCGCTGAATATCGAGGCGATGAAAAACAATCTTGCCGCATATCGTGTGGAGTATGACACATGGTTTAGAGAAAGTAGCCTATATGAAAGTGGTGCTGTAGAAGAAGTGGTACAGCGCCTGGGCCAGCGTGGATATACATACGAAAAAGATGGGGCTATTTGGTACAAGACTGAAAACGAAGAAGAAAAAGATGAAGTACTTATTCGTGCGAACGGTTTCCCCACATATTTTGCCGCTGATATTGCGTATCATGTGGATAAATTCAAGCGTGGATTTACCACACTAATAGATGCCTGGGGTGCAGACCATCACGGTCATGTGGCACGTATGAAAACGGCGCTGGACGCTGTGGGTGAAGACGGTAACAAGTTTGATGTGGTGCTTTTCCAAATGGTGAATTTAATCCGTGACGGTGCACCGGTACGTATGTCAAAACGCACAGGCAAAGCAATAACACTGGTAGACTTGCTGGAAGAAGTGCCTATAGATTCTGCACGTTTTTTCTTCAACATGAGAGAGCCGGGCAGCACTATTGATTTTGATTTAGATTTAGCCTCGGCTCAAGACAGTGACAACCCTGTTTACTATGTGCAGTATGCTCATGCACGTGTCATGTCTATTTTACGTAAAATGGAAGAGGAAGGCACAGATTTTGCGCAGGTAAAAGCTTTTGGCAATACCGATAAACTAAGCACTGAGGAAGAACGCGGGCTTATTCGTGCAATTGCTGCCTTCCCGGGCGAAATCACCAAAGCGGCCCAAAGCCGAAACCCATCACGAATCACTCGTTATTTGATGGAAGTGGCCATGGCTTTCCACAGATTTTACAGCGCATGCCATATCAAAGGCGAAGAAGAAGGTTTGTTGCAAGCTAGGCTTGCATTGGCCATTGCTACAAAGAATGTGTTGAAAAACGGACTGAAAATGATGAACATTACTGTTCCTGATAAAATGTGATTATATACAAATCATATATAAAGAAAACCTCTTGTAAAGGCTGATTTTGCCTTACACAAGAGGTTTTTTATATGTGTAAATAAAAGATAAAAATTATTTGTTGTATTTTGCTTCGATTTCTTTAAGCATAGCCACACGAATGGGGTGATTTCCACCTTCATGCTCGGCGGCCAAGAACTCGTCTAATATCATAACAGCAAGCTCAGATCCGACAACACGTGCGCCTATAGACAACATGTTAGCGTCATTGTGCTGGCGAGACAGCTTAGCAGAATAAGGCTCGCTACACACAACACAGCGGATGCCGGGAACTTTATTAGCGGCCAAAGAAATGCCCACGCCGGTACCGCAAATCAAAATGCCATAAGTGACTTCGCCGTCAACTACCATGCGAGCTACTTTTTCACCAATAACGGGATAGTGGATTTCTTCCGGGGCAAAACCACCACAATCAATAACTTCAAGGCCTTTT
>CAYIZZ010000049.1:0-15099 GCA_964367945.1 uncultured Oscillospiraceae bacterium
AGAACAAGCGCAATATCGGAAAAGCGAAACAAAGGTGGATGCCCGCCACCAAAAGTGGTAGAAAAAACACCGTTAGCATCTGTGAATTGATGCTTTGTTTTATCTCTTTTTTCGTCATACCAACCTTTTGCATGATGTCAAACCGAGGCTTATCTTCGTAGCCTTCCACAATTTGTTTGTAGTATATAATCAGCGCTGTAGCGGAAATAAAAAGCAGACTTAAAATCAGTCCTATGAATAACAGCCCACCGAAAAGACCGTAAAAGCCCAGCCTGTTGCCCTCCAGTGATTCCACCGCAAAGGAATTGAGATGGGTATAATGCCCCAGCGTGATTGTGAAGCTGTCTTGTAGCTCTTCGCTTAGCGTCACTTGGCCGTCGCCGGGCAGGCCGCAGTTATAGTTGTAAGAAAAGTGCGATTGAAGCAGGCTGTCACCGCTATCGTTTGTCGCCCCGCTGAACAAAGTTTCGATGTCGTGAAGGTCATCTACCACCACCATCAGTGTGGGGAAAACCGTCATTGCCGAGATGCTGTCGCTCCAAAAATCGTCCAGCGTGCCTTTGACAGTGAGTGTGGTATCTAAGACACTTAAGCTGTCATTCGTAAACTCTTCACGTGGGGAGTGTATGTACACTTCGTTCTCACCCAGCGAAATGCTTGCGCCCATGTTTTCGTTGTATTCTGCTGCCTCGTAGAAAAACACCTGGTAAATGCTATCAAAATTGGTGGCGTTTATGAAGTCAAGCTCTAGGCTACCGTTTTGCAGTTGGCCTGCTGTTACCAAGCGGTTATATACCAGCACATCTTCCACCACGCCGCCGTTTTCCGCCGTTTCACTGTGCACAAATTCTTCTACCGCCACTACAAAATCTTCCGGCATCTGGGATGGGTCGTCCGAGGTGAACAGCATGTTGATATCGTGTGGGTATCTCTGCGAGAGCAGGTCTTCGTTGCCGAGATATAGGCTAAAAGAAGACGACAGCATCACCAAAACCATGGTGGAGAAGATGCAGATGGCGGCAAGGCCGGCGCCTGTGCGCTTCATGCGGTACGCCATGGACGACACCGAAATGAAGTGGTTTGGCTTGTAGTAATATTTTTTGTTTCGCTGTAGTATCCGGCACAGCAGTACCGAGCCTGAAATAAAAACAAGGTATGTGCCGATGACAACCAACAATACAGCGACGAAAAACAGCTCGATGGCCGCTAGGGGATTTTTTGCCGTGAGCGCAATGTAGTACGCGGCGGCAAGGACCAGCACACCTAAAATACCCAAGAACCAGTTCGCTTTCGGTGGTTTTTCGCCAAGGTTTTGGCTTTTTAGCAATTCTATCGGGCTGGACAGTTTTATCTTTAAAAGCGACTTGATTAAAATAACAAAAAAGATTACCGAAAAGGCCAAAACAGTGAAAAAAATATTTCGAAAGCTGATTTCAAAGCTGTAGCTCACATCTTCCATTGTGATTTTTAAAAGTAACAGCTCGAACAGCTTATAGAAAATCACACCACAAAACAGTCCGATAGCAAGCGATATTAATGATGTGAAAATACTTTCCCATATAAGAATGTACGAAATATTGCGCTTGTTCATGCCCAGTATGTTATAAAGGGCGTATTCTTTGTTGCGCATTTTGATTAAAAACGAGTTTGTGTAAAACAAAAACAACGCCGCAAATAAAAGGATAAACGGCACACCCATTGATAAAATCATCACCACCGAGGCGCCTGCACCGGAGTTTAAAATGCTTTCCGAGTACGCCATGCTCAGCATGATGTAAAACATCATTATCCACAGCGCACATGTTAAAATATACGGCACATACAGCTTGCCGTTCACCTTGATGCTGTTTTTTGCTATCTTGGGATAGAACATTAGCTCACACCTCCTCTTGAAAGCAAGGTGAGGGTGTCTGTTATTTTTTGGTGAAGTTCTTCGTTGCTCTTGTCGCCTCGATGGATTTGATGGAACACTTCACCGTCTTTTATAAACAAAATGCAATTTGCGTTGCTGGCGGCTTTGGTGGAATGAGTGACCATTAAAATAGTTTGCCCTTTTTTGTTGATGCTTGAAAGCAAGCGCAACAGCTCGTCCGAGGCTTTTGAGTCCAGCGCGCCTGTGGGCTCGTCCGCCAAAATAAGTTTCGGATGAGTGATAAGCGCCCTGGCAATGGCGGCACGTTGCTTTTGTCCGCCGGAGACTTCATACGGGTATTTTGCCAAAATGTCGGTGATGCCCAGCTCCTGCGCAATGGGTAGCAGGCGGTTTTCCATCTCAGTGTGCGATTTTCCCGACAGCACCAATGGCAAGAAAATGTTATCTTTCAGGTTGAATGTATCCAGCAAGTTGAAATCTTGGAACACAAAGCCGAGATTTTCTCGTCTGAACGTGGATAAATTTACATCTCTTATCTTTGTGATGTCGTTTGCCTCTAGCAAAACTGTGCCGCTTGTCGGCCTGTCTAGACCTGCTAAAATGTTTAGCAGTGTTGTTTTGCCGGAGCCTGACTCGCCCATGATGGCCATATATTCGCCCTGCTCCACCGCAAAGTTGACATTTTTAAGTGCCTCTACTTTGTTTGTGCCAAACCTGGAAGAGTATACTTTTTGTAGTCCGTTAATCTGCAAAATATTCATCGTTATATCTCCTGTTTTTCATTATTCTGTGGCATTGGTAATATAATGATGATATCAAACGGCAGCCCTTTTCCTCCATCGATTTATCTTACATTTCAGCGCAAGTTCTTACATTTTTGTAAGGTTTTTAATATCGAGCTTGATGGTGGTGCCCTTTTCAAGGGCCGAGTGTGCCGATATGGGTATATCTAATTTGTCGCAAACTGTTTTGCAAAGATACAGCCCAATTCCGCTGGATTTTTTGTCGATACGGCCGATGTTTCCTGTGTATCCGTTTTCAAAAATACGTGGCAAGTCCTCCGGTGCAATCCCCATTCCGCTGTCTTCTATGCACAAAAATCCTTCGCTGTTTAGATATATTTCAACACTTCCCTTTCGTGTGTATTTCAAAGCGTTTGAAATAATTTGCTCCAGCAAAAACAAAAACCACTTCTCGTCTGTGGTCACTTTTTGCGTTATCTGTGTGTATTTCAGGGATATCTTTTTTTCAATAAATTCGGTACTGAAGCTTTTCACGGCTTTTTTTATCAGCTCGTCCAAGCTATGCTGCGCAAAGACATAGTCGGTGGAGTCCGAGCTGATGCGAAGATACACCATCACCATCTGCACATAGTGCTCGATTTTAGACAGCTCGGCGGTAAGCTTGCGTGATGCGCTGCTGTCCTCGTTTTGTAGCATCAGCCGCATGCATGCAATCGGTGTTTTTATCTGGTGAATCCACACTGTATAGTACTGTGTCATGTCATTGTATTTACCGCTGAATTCATCCTGTACTTGCCTGCGCTGGTTCACCAATGTGTTCACAATCTCGATGTAGTCTTTTTCAAAAAGCGTGTCTGATACATGCGACATATTCGATACATCGTTTATAATATCTATGTTTTGCTTTAAGAGCTGTAGTTCCCCATGCTTTTTTGTAAACTGCCTAAAGTCAAAAATACCAAAAATAGCAAATGCAATGATGCATACCATGTATGGGTAAAAAACCGCCGCCAGTGGCAAACGATACAGATAAAATGACAGCGAGAAAAAGCTGAACATGCAAAATCCCGACGCCAAAACAAAGCGTTTTTCTTTTAAGTAGTCAAAAATCAAGTTCATTTGATGCTATACCCCTCGCCAAATTTTGTGATGATGAACTCGCACAATCCGATGGAATCCAGCTTTTTTCTTAGCCTGTTGATGTTGACGGTCAATGTGTTGTCGTCCACAAAGCTGTCTGTCTGCCACAGTGTTTCCATCAGCTTTTCTCGGCTGACAGTTTTTTGCTTGTTTTCAAACAGTGTCAGCATTATTTTGTGCTCGTTTTTGGTTAGCTCCAGCGTGTGGCCGTCATAACTTAGCGTTGCATCGCTTGTATTCAAAAACACTTGTCCATGCTGTAGCACGCTTTTGTCACTTGCAAAGTCATACGAGCGGCGCAGTAGCGCTTTTATCTTTGCCGTCAGCACCTCGATGTTAAAGGGTTTCGCCACAAAGTCATCGGCGCCAAGGCTGATGGCCATGACGATGTTCATGTTGTCTGCGGCCGATGATATAAACAAAATAGGAACCTTGCTGTGCTTTCGGATTTGCTCGCACCAATGATATCCGCTGAAAAACGGCAAGGAAATGTCAATCAAAACAAGGTGTGGTTTTTCGCTTACAAAAAGCGTCAACACGTCCTTAAAATCGGTGGCGCAAACCACCTCAAACTCCCAGCTTTCCAGTTGTTGTTTTATTTGCGAGGCGATGCCGGCATCGTCTTCCACAATCATTATTTTATACATATGACATCCTTTTCAAATAAGCGGTTTAAGTAAGCTAGTCCTTCATGCGTTATCAAGAGAAAAATTAAGTTCATTTCTTCATCCAAAAAAGCCATGTCCACTTGGGTGAAATCTTCATTAAACTGCACATTATTTTCGTCGGTATTTATAAAAATATACTCAAACGACTTTAAATAGCTATAAAATGTTTGGTTAAACTCAAATGTGTATACCGGCATTTTTTTGCCATATTTCGAGGTGTGAAATTTGTTATCTATCTTTTGATTTACCAGCCTCATCTTCTCTTTGGCAAGCAAAATCACTTTATCTTCAGCGTCTACAGAATGAAATAGCTGGACATATTTGATATGTGGCTTTAATTTTTGTAGTAGCCGGCCATAGTCGTCTTTTGTGTGAAAAACAACACTGCTAAGTTTGAATGAAGCTATATTATTCATAAATACTTCCTCTATTATATATCTCATTTTCGTAAACAGCTTTATTATTACTTGATTTCAGCCGTAATATTTAAGAATATTTTATATTATAGCACACTTATCTTGTTTGCAAATAGTGTGCACAGCATTGGCGTCATATGATTTAAAATTTGCTATATATTACGAGCGTGCTCAGCGTGTTGTGATAAAATATTATTACAAAATCTTTTAAAAATGGATATAATGGTATTAACTTATTTCAAAAGAGGGATATTTCTTATGACAAACATATTGGTGGTTGAAGACGATATAACACTGTGTGATGGCATATTGTTGGCACTGAAGGCTGATGCCATCCACTTACAAAAAGCACATAGCCTGAAAACCGCAAAAGATATCTTGGCAAAAAGCAAAATAGATTTAATCATACTTGATGTAAACCTACCGGACGGAGATGGCATAGAGTTTCTTACACAGCACTTAAAAGAAGCCACTGCTAAAACCATCCTGCTAACCGCAAACGATCTGGAAACCGATATCGTCACCGGGCTTGACAGCGGAGCTGATGACTATATCACAAAGCCGTTCAGTCTTGCTGTGCTTCGTGCACGGGTAAACAACCAGCTAAGACAAAAACTCAGCGAGAATATTTATAAAGACGGCATCTACTTATTTGATTTTGATAAGATGGAGTTTTTTATAAAGGGAAAAGCTATAGAACTATCTAAAACCGAGCAAAAACTCCTAAAACTACTGACCGATAACAGCGGCATCACCCTTAAGCGAGAAACATTGGTGGATAGAATCTGGACCGACGATATGGACTACGTAGACGAAAACGCTTTGTCTGTAAGCGTGAAGCGTCTGCGCTCAAAACTTGGAAAGGATAGCTGTATCAAAACTGTATACGGTATCGGCTATATGTGGCAAAATGTTTAGAACAAACAAAACGCTCAATAGGCTAAACGACATGCTTGATAGTGCAATCAGTGGCGAAGATATAGAGAGCGGTTTTGACGAAAGCAAAGCCTCGCAAATCGAGAGCAAGCTGCATAAATATCTTGTGCAAACAGGTACACATAAGGAAAACCTTGCCGTGCAAAAGCTTCATGTGGATGAGCTAATCTCGGATATTTCTCATCAGACAAAAACTCCGCTGGCGAATATTTCACTTTACAGCGAGCTTATTTCTGAATGCGAAAACAAAGAAGACTACCTGAAATATGCAGAGCTACTGAAAACCCAAACAGAAAAACTAAACTTTCTGATATCATCCCTTGTGAAAGCTTCACGGCTGGAAAACGGGATTATATCAGTGAGACCAAAGCTGCAACCTGTTCAGATACTACTTGACAGCATTAAGTCATCTTACCCAACTGTGAAGGTGCAAGACAGTGACGTCAGCTTGAAATATGACCTAAAGTGGACAAGCGAGGCCATGTTTAACATCATCGAAAATGCCATAAAATACGAAAGCTGCGACACAAAACTTGCCGTCACTGCCTACGAAATGTTTACACGTCTTGATGTCATCGATAATGGTATCGGCATCTCGGAGGACGATATAGCAAAGATATTTACAAGGTTTTACCGTGCTGAAACTTCTTATGAAAAAGACGGTGTGGGGATTGGGCTGTATCTTGCACGCGAGATAATCTCAAAGCAAGGTGGGTATATAAAAGTAAAATCACAGCAAGGCGTCGGCTCTGTATTTTCGGTTTTTCTGCCTACATAGCTGAAACTGATTTTGAAACAAATCTAGGATTTTTTCCTTGAAAGATTCTTGAAAGATTTGTCTTGTATAATCTGTGTTATAGCAATATAATACAGATTTTTTAATGGAGGAGAGTTTCATGACCATACTAAAAACAAGCAATTTGAAGAAAATATACGGTAGCGGCAAGACTGCTGTTCACGCACTGGACGGGGTTGATTTCTCGGTAGATAGCGGCGAGTTTGTCGCTATTATAGGAACATCCGGTAGTGGCAAGTCCACCCTTTTGCATATGCTGGGTGGTCTTGAGCGCCCAACATGTGGCAACGTTATGGTAGACGGTAAAGATATTTTCACTTTGAAAGATGAAGCGCTAACTATTTTCAGAAGAAGAAAAATCGGGTTTGTTTTTCAAAACTATAATCTTGTGCCTGTTTTAAACGTGTATGAAAATATTGTGCTGCCTATCGAGCTGGACGGAAACAAAGTGGATAAAACGTATGTGGATAGCGTGATAAATACACTGGGCATTGAAAGCAAGCTACGTAACCTACCGAATAACCTTTCAGGTGGCCAGCAGCAACGGGTGGCTATTGCAAGGGCACTTGCCTCAAAGCCTGCCATCATCTTAGCAGACGAGCCCACAGGGAATTTAGACAGCAAAACAAGCTTAGATGTTTTATCTCTTTTGAAAGTCACAAGCGAAAAATTCGCCCAAACTATTGTGATGATTACACATAACGAAGAAGCCGCCCAACTTGCCGACAGAGTTATCCGTATTGAAGACGGGCTTATTGTGAGCGGAGGCTCCCAAGCTTTACAATCTTCTTTGCGAAACAGAGTGTAGGTGGCGATATGTATAAAGTAAACAATAAAAAAGCCGTCCGAAACATTGCCGTAAAAAGCTTTCTGGCAAATAAAACAAGGAACATCATCGCGATTATCGCCATTACACTTACCGCTTTACTGTTCACGTCTGTGGCCACCATCGGCCTTAGCCTTATTGACACCGTGCAATACTTCTACATGCGACAGGTGGGAACATCCCTTCACGCAGGATATAAGTATCTGACGCAAGATTTCTATGAAAAAGTCGCAAACGACGATAAACTATCGGATATGGACTACCGAATTATTATCGGCGCACTTGATAACAAGGAGCTGGCAAAGCTACACACCGAGATGAGCTATGTGGATGAAAAGTATGTTGAGTCCTCGTTCATACAACCTATAACAGGCGCTATGCCCACCGAAAAAAATGAAGTTTTAGTGGCGGACAGTATCCTGAACGCAATGGGTTTGCCCGAAGAAATAGGCGAAGAAATAACCCTTGAATTCCGTGCAAACGGCATAGATTATGAAGAGACTTTTATTGTTAGCGGTATTTATGAGGTTGACCCGGCGCTTACAGTGTCACACGTTTTCACATCTTATGACTATGCTGTTTCGGTAGCGCCTTTATGGACAGGCGATGATGTATTATCATATTTTGAGAAAATGTCAGATGACTTTTCTTTTATTGCAGGCTCTGTCATGACAAACTTCAACTTTTCTACCAGCTTTGACATAGCAGGTCAAATGGACGCTTTAAACGGGCGAATGGGATTTGATATGACTTTAGTTGATTCCGGCATCAACTGGGGATATATGTCCTCTGAAGTTGATATCACTTTAGTTATTTTGCTTACAACACTGATATTAATCATCACAAGCTCGGGCTATTTAATCATCTACAACATCTTTTTGATTTCGGTGTCAAATGACGTGAAATTTTACGGATTATTGAAAACAATAGGCACCACCTCAAAACAGCTCAAAAAAATCGTGCGCATGCAAGCGCTTATCCTATCGGCGATAGGCATCCCCCTTGGCTTAATTGCGGGATACTTCGTTGGTGCACAGCTGATGCCGGCTGTAATGGGCATGAGCACATTTAATGATTTTGTTGTCAGTATGAACCCACTAATTTTTATTGTTGCTACCGTTTTTTCTCTTATCACCGTGCAAATTTCTTGCAACAAACCTTGCAAGTTTATTTCAAAGCTTTCACCTATTGAAGCTGTGCGGCATACCAGCACCGGCAAAAAGATGAAACATACACGGAAAGCAAAAAAAGTGACAACGCTTTTTATGGCGCTTGCAAATATCAAAAGAAACAAGCTGAAAACCACGCTGGTGATTATTTCCATCTCCCTGTCTGCGCTTATTTTCAACATCACTTACACTTTTGTTGCAGGACTTGACATGGACGAGTATTTAAGCCGCTTTGTGATAGACGACTTTTTGGTGTCAAGCACCGACATATTAAACATGGGTGGCGAGCATACCTTGGATGGAGTCAGCGATGAATTCATAAACGAAGTGTTTACACTCGGCGGGGTTTTAGACATAGGCAAAACTTATGTTTTAAACTCGACACATATTCTTTCAGAGCCTGCTAAGGAAAATGTAGTGAATGCCTTGGAAAAATATAACGACGAAAACTCTGAAAACTCTATTTACATGGATGGCGTTTTGGATATGCTGGATAAAAATGAAATTTATACGTTTATTTATGGTGTATCTGAAAACTTGATGGATAAACTTGTTACCGAAAGCAGTGACATTATAGGAACAAACTATTTAACACAAGAGCAAATAGAGCTTTTCAAAACAGGCGATTATGTTTTAACTACCGGGTACTATGGAGCTTCTCTTCCGGACGAGATTTACTACGGCAAAGGCGACACCGTCATGATTGATTTTGGTAGCGGTAACGTCCAAGAATACGAGGTACTGGATGCAGGGGTTTTACCGTATGCGCTTGGTCCACGTTTTTCTGTTCCGATTGATGTGCAGTTTATTCTGCCGGAAAGCGAGTTTTTAGCCCAGTTACCTGACAGAAACGCCTTGAATATCACAATCCGTGCAAATGAAGAAAACGTTCCTGAAATTGAAGCATTTATTGCAAATTATACAGAGAATATCGACCCTTTGATTGACTATGAAAGCAAAGCACTTTTTATGCAGGAGTTCAATGATTTAAAAAGTACATTTTCAATGACAGGCTATACCCTTAGTTTCATTTTAGGCTTTATTGGCATCATAAACTTTATAAACACCATGATAACCTCGGTGTCGTCAAGGAAACTAGAGCTTGCAATGCTGCAAAGTTTAGGCCTAACGGGCAAACAACTGAAAAAAACGCTTGTTTATGAAGGCATGTTTTACGGGGTTTTTGTGGTAGGGTTTTTGGCCACCATAGGCTCGCTGATAACTTATTATCTAGTGAACATGCTGAGCACTTCTATCATTGCCTCAAACTATAGCTTCGAGCTTTTGCCACTGATTGTTATATCGCTACTGCTGGGTGTTATATCTTTCATAACACCGCTTATTATTTATCATCATGTGAAAAGCAAATCTGTTGTAGAACGGCTTCGTGAAATAGGCTAAGTTTCTCAGTTTTGAAAAATCCGAGCCTAAACGGTAGGGATAAACTTAATACATCATCGCTTGGCTTTGACTTTGGTTTATTTACAATATGTTTCATCAAGGGTTATTTATATAACAAGGAGATTAACTTTATGAAGAAAAGTATACTAATTTCGTTACTCTCACTATGCTTGGTGATGCTAATTTCTTGCACTAAAAATGAAAACGCCGAAGCTATTTAAAGTATCTGACAGACAATTCAATGAAGAGTTTATTGATTCAGTGGTATCGCTATATAAAGAATGATATTTTGGTGTGAGATACCTGATTTTTGATTTGTTTGTAAAAATAAGACATAGCATAAAAAGGTTTGTTTTCGTTCCGAAAGGAATAGAAAACAAACCTTTATTTGCAAGTTTATTTACCTTTTGCATTGAATTTCAAGCAAACAAAAAGCACCCATCTATATGAGTGCCAATTTGGTGCCGAGCTTCTCGGCTGGTACCCTCAGTAGGAAATCGGACTTGCGTTGAATTTCGAGCAAACAAAAAGCACCCATCTATATGAGTGCCAATTTGGTGCCGAGCTTCTCGGCTGGTACCCTCAGTAGGAAATCGGACTACATTTCATCCTTAGGAGTTTCGGCCGTAGCGTGGTTTGTGCTTTTTGGTATTCGCTATAAACACTGTGAAGTGTCAGCTTTTCTTAGGGACAAAGTGCTCGACTGTGTTTTGTGAACGTGTACATATACAAGCGCTTCTCTCCTATCTTGTTTGCAGGTTGTTTGCAAACCAGATGATTACGGGTGATGTTATTGGTTCGGATTGCATTGGGTTGGCTAGGTTTCAATGAAGCGAATCAGCATCGTCGCCTTACTACTGCAAATTTTCAACTATAATTTAATTATACTTTTATCGCTATCACAAAACGCTCTAAACTCATCTTCAAACATTGGCTTTGCATAATAATAACCTTGTACGATGTCGCAATCTATTTCTTTCAGCATAATTAAATCCTCTAAAGTTTCTACTCCTTCTGCAACCGTTTTTATATTCAAGTCTTTCGATAATCTTATTACGCTGGCTACAACAGCTATGCCTCGTTCGCGAGTTTGTGATGCTACAAAAAAGCTCCTATCCAATTTCAAAACATCAACTTGTGTGTTTTTCAACAGTCCTAATGAGCTATATCCAGTGCCAAAATCATCCATAAATACCTTGAAGCCTTCTTTATGCAAATCATTTATAAATGAATTCAAATCACAATCAGTACTAAGCATACTTGTTTCGGTTATTTCTATTCCCAAGTATTTGGGGTCAACATCATATTTCTTGCGTATCGCCGCTAGATTTGAAACAAAATCTACAGAGTACAAATTCTTTCTTGAAAAATTAACCGATATGGCAAACGGCTTTCTTCCTTCTTTTTCCCATGAACTCAAAAAAATACAAGCTTTTTCAAACATGTACATATCAAGTTTTAATATAAAACCATTTTCTTCAAAAAGGGGAATAAATTCATTTGGAGCTCTAAATCCTGCATCGGGGCTTATCCATCTTACCAGCGCCTCAGCTGCAATCATCTCTCCTGATTTCAAACCTAATTCAGGTTGTAAAACCATCTTAAATTCACCATCTAAAAGCGCTTTTTCCATAGTATTTTCTATTTCTTTTGCTTTTATCGCATCGCTTAAATATTCATCTATAAAAATACTATTGTGTAATTTTTCTTCCTTTGCTTTTCGGTGAGCAATATTCACCTTCTCGATACATGTTTGAATATCTTGCAGGTCACTTTCGTTTATGTAATAAAATCCCGAAACAATTCGAAGATTATATTTAAAATTCTCGCCTAGATTTCTATATAATCTACGCCTATAATCGTCATACCAATTCTCTGTTTCGTCTTTTGAATATGCTATCAAAGTCAAAAATTCATCATTATATATATGTGAAGATAAGAAGTCATACTTGCCTTCGGATTGAATAGAAGCCGCCATACTTTTTAATATCTTATCTCCTTCTAAGACACTAAGCGTTTCATTGACTAATCTAAAGTTTTCTATATCAAATTTTATAAGTAAAAATTTCTTCGTATGATGGTCATTTATAAAGTTTGGCGCGTCTAATTTGAATTTCAGCAAAGTGCTTATTCTTGTAAGCGGCGAAATATAGGCTATTTCTTCAAGGTTTTTAAGATGTTTACGTCGATTTAGCCCAATGAAATAAGCAAACAAACATATAATTAATACCAAAGATGAAGAAACAATTGTACTTATAATTATAATATGGTTTGTAGTAGATTGAATGATTGTTTCAGGGATAATGGACATAATGTACCAATCTTTTACACCAACAGATGTATAAATTACTCGATACAATTCTCCATTAAACTCAATTTTCTGCTCGCCTATACTTCCGTTTGATATATCTGTTTTAAGCAAGTCAAGCTCATCATGATCTACTAAATTAAAACCAGATATAACATCAAACACATTTTCATGCGGAATAAAATACGTATTATCAACGCCGTTTGAGATTATATTACCTTTACTATCTATCAAAAGATTTGCAAAAATCCCATCAATGGGGTTTACGAAAATACCATTAAGCGTATCTACATAATTTAGTCCTGCTAAAACTCCACGAGTCTCGCCATTTGCAATCATCGGCGTTGAGATAACTATGGTACTAATCCCATTTTGCTCAGTAGCAATTAATTCGCTTATTGTAGTTTCACCACTCATAGCATTTTGAAAATATGGTTCCGCATAAGCATCGCCAACATTTCCATCGCTTCCCACTGCGTATCCATTTGGATTTATTACCATTACATAGTCAAAGCTTTCAGAAATATAATTATACTCACCTGATTCAAAATCAACATATCTTAAATAATCCCAAACAGGCAGTAAAGAAGCTGTCGATTCAAGAAGATTAATATTTGATTCGAACTCAAGTTTAAATGTGTCTACATTGTTATCCATCAACTGCTCAATACTTTGATTAGACAATCCATTAATTTCATCTCTTATAAAAAAATTATAAGTAAGCGTCGAAATAATCAAAAGTATAACAACAGTAATACCGGCAATAACCTGCAATAATTGATTTCTTAGTAAATTCTTCATTCCCTACTCCATACTGATATGTTTTTGTATGGGAACATGAGTAGCATTTAAAATTCTGCTCATGTTAACGATTTTTGTGATGCATCGGCACAAACACTATGGATAAAAAAGAGATCGTCAGCTTCTTTTTTTCCATTTCATTTCTTTGAAGATAATATCAATTTTAAGCGTTTATCTTTTCATCAAGATAATTTACATATTCATCTGCAGACTCAGTAACATCTTCGCCATTTAAAATCTTTTGAAGCATTTGAAACCATGCACCTCGTTGTTCAGTCCATCCAATCGTTACTTGGTAATAATCTCCGAGATTTTTCATGAACGGAAAATATCCCATCATTCTTTCTTCATGTGCAGTTCCTATATACACATCACTATATAGACTGTTTACAGGAAAAAATTGAGTCGCAAGAATGCTCTTTTCTCTTTGTACTGGGTCATCGGCTAAAAATTCAATAAATAACTTTGACGCACTTGCTCTATCGGTATCTCCGTTATTAAATATTCCAAACCCCCAAATTCCGCCTTGCAGCTGAGCAATTCCATCATCAGAAGGAAAATTCATTGCAAAGGGGGTGAAATCTACTTGCTGTGCATATAAAGATTCATTTGCAGCATTCCAAGCAAGAGTAATTGCGGTTTCTTGAGAAGCGAACATTTGCAGTTCTTCCGCGGCTGCAATATTAGGGTTATGATTTAATGAGCCATTTTCAACCATATCTTGCAGTAAAGATAAGCCTTTTAAGCCAAGCTCGTCATTGATTGTATAGGCATTGTGGTCTTCATTAGTGAAAGATGCTCCATAAAAGTTAGTAACTAAGGCCCTTGTTCCTTGGTCGCCACCTTGTCCTCCTGTGTAAACCACACCGGGGAATTCAATTAGATTGCTATCACGAATAGTTTCCATAGCAGCAATAAAATCATCGGTTGTCCAAGTTCTGTTTTCCTCATCAATATATTTCAAGGCACCTGATTTTTCAAAAACTTCATAGTTAATTGCCATAACATGAGCGGTCATTACTAATGGATATTGATAAAATGCACCGTCAGGAGCCCTACAAGCATCAACAACCTCTTTTGAGATTTCCGCGATATTAGCAGTGGTTTCTTCGTCCCACATATCGCTTAAATCAATCATGAGCCCTCTTGCGCCCCAATTTGCTACCAAGCGCTCCGGACCCTCAAGCACAATATCCGGAGCATCTCTTCGCTGAATGGCTTCTTCAATTTGGGCATCACCCGTTGCAAAATCAAGCATCTTTACATTGACGGTGATATCAGGATAAATCTCATTAAATTCTTTGGCAAAGCCTTTTACTATATCTTCATTTCCAAAATCGCCTATTGGAAACGCCCAAAAGTCAATCTCAACAGTATTAGTTTGTACACTATCACTTTCTGATATCTGTGACTCAGGCTTTTGATCAGATGTAGAGATATTATCTTCACTCGTTACACAAGATGTGCTCAGCAGTAACAATGAAATGCAAAAAAAACATGCAAAAAATCTTCTTAACATAATGAACACTCCTTTCAAAAATCCTTCATCGGTTGTAGCAGAGTTCTTTATGTTTTGTCAAAAAACAATGACGTTTTTGGGGGTTTATCTAAAAGCAAATTTGCAATTTTATTCGTTATAACAATTATACTCCCACTTATTTGCAAAGTCAATTGCACTATAATTTCATTACTTTAATAATCCATTCCTGTGTAGCATACTTTATTTCGCCTCTTATAAACCAAATTTGATAAGCTATCTTTATCGGTACATAATATGCTCATCACGGCAGCTCGATGGGAAATATACAGTCGGGATGTCGTTTACTGAACTGTCGGTTTTTGCTGCCACAGCACAGTAGGAATACACGGCTATACCCTTAGTTTGCAAAAAAACATTTGCAAGTTTTAGACTTTTTCAAAGTTTTGTTTCCAGTTTGTTTGCAGTTTGTTTGTAGTTTGTTTAAAGGTTGTTTGTAGTTTGTTTAAAGGTTGTTTGTAGTTTGTTTAAAGGTTGTTTTCAGT
>CAYIZZ010000050.1:0-14909 GCA_964367945.1 uncultured Oscillospiraceae bacterium
TTAAAGTTTTTGTCGCCAAGACCACCTGTGGACAACACAATACCTACTTTAACAGGATCACCACCGGTAGCTCCGGAGGCCTCAGCTGCTGTATCGCCGGAAGCGGCAGGGGCTTCGGATGCTGCTTCACCACCACAAGCTGCTAATAAAAATACAAGACATAACACTAGAGCAAGAGCAATCAACTTTTTCATAAATAACACCTCAAAATATCATTTTTTTGTGCATACGATCCTTGCTGTAATGAGTTTAACATATACATTAATGAAAATGAAGAAATAAATATGACATAACTTTTTCCATTTTTGACATATTATGTAAACATTATCACATTTTTGACATATTTCTTTTTGACATGCGTTCGCTTTCGGGTGTATTGCCCAAATTTCGCTTATAAATCTTGCTGAAATAGCTGGCGTTTGGATACCCCACCGCCTTGGCCACCTCAGAGATAGCATCGTTTGTGCTAATCAGCATTCGCTGGGCAATTTCTAAGCGATAACGCATAAGATATGTACTGAAATTTTCGCCAACTTTCTCCTTGAATAATCTTGAAAAATATTCTGATGACAAAAACAAATGTTTTGCCATGTCATTTAGGGTGATGCTGTTGGCATAATTTTCATGTATATAGACCAATGCTTTTTGCACGATATCACTGCCGCCGGCGGCAGGGTCTTGCTTATATTTCTCTGCATAGCAGCACTCTAATATGTCGATTAGCTCCTTGCTTTTCATTTCTGTTTTAAGTAAATATTGTTTTGCGCCACACTGAATAGCACGCTTTGCAAAAGAAAAATCTTCGTGATTGGTCAAAATAATAAATGTAGCCACATACCCGCTTTTGCCTGCTGTTTCCATAAATGTCAAGCCGTCCATCTCGGGCATACTTATATCGGTGATAACCACATCAGGATGGGTTTCTTTCATTGAAATCAGGCCTTCTTTGCCGTTGTTTACCACACCTACAATTTCAAATTTATCTTTGTAAGATTTCAAGCAATAAATCAGCCACTCACGTACAGGAGCCTCGTCATCCACAATAAGTATTTTCAGCATGGCAACCCCTCCTTTTCTTTTGGAATCGAGAATGCAAACGTGCTGCCTTTTCCCTTTTCACTGGATACTTCCAACTTGCCAATAGCACCATAGTTTAACCGCAGACGTTCATTGATATTTTTAAGAGCGATTTTATTAATACCTGATGGTGTATCAAAAATATGATCCAGCTGCTCTTTGTCCATGCCACGACCATCATCGCATACCTCCACGCGTATATAATCATCTTTTTCGTACATGGAAATACGTATGTGACAACATTTTCCGCTTTGTGGTGCATGAAAAATAGCATTTTCTATCAAAGGCTGAATGATGAAGGCTAAAATCTTGCATTGTAGCACCTCGGACTCTATCGCATAAGAAACCAAAAAAGTATCGGGATATCGATATGTTTGCAGCTGAATATATTCACGTACACTATCCAGTTCTTGCTCGATGCGAATGTAGGCACCCGATGGTGTAAGGGTCTTTCGCAAAAGCTTTGCAAAAGATACCAGCATCTCATTTGCCTCTTCATTACGGTTCATTTCAACATAAAATCGGATGGAGCTGAGGGTGTTATATACAAAATGGGGGTTGATTTGCGCTCGCAAAAAATCAATTTCCAACAGGCGTTTTTGCTGTTCCTTATCGGCAATAAGCTGCATTTGCTCGTTCACTTTTTTACTCATGCTGTTAAATGTTTCAAATATTTCGCCAAAGTCAAACTCACTGTGAACTTTCAATTCTACCATATCACCGGCGGCCACGCGCTTGATTCCGTAACTCAGTGTTTTCATGCGCCGGAAAAAGCGATTCATGAAAAACCAGATGATAAACGCAAGCAAAAGCAAAGATATCACAAGTACCCACAGCACAATACCCTGCATGGTGACAAACGGTGAAGAAACCACTGTGGTAGGTAGATTTAACACCAGCTCCCACGGTGTACCCAATATGAGACTGCTGAGAACATCGTCTTGCTCAGAAGACTGAAAAGTTGTGCCGATTTGGTCTTTATTCGCTGAAGAGATGATAGTGTTTTCACCATCTACTATGTATAATACAAGCCCCTCTGTTGCCAAACCATGCGAAAGTTTAAAGTTGCGAAAAAGCGCATGCTCGCTGATATCCATCACTAAATAACCCACAATTTCATTGCTCAAGTGATCTTGGATAGCTTGCACGGTTTGAAATGTATAGCGGTAAATGCCTTCATTGTCAGGATGGTAGATAATATTTGATATGTACACATCATCCCGAAAAGTACTGTATGTTACATCGCCGTTTATGCTTTGTATAGTTGCGCCGGTATCGGTGGTGTAGCGCAAGCCATCAAGGCCGTAGATGAAAAAATTTTGTATGCCATAAGTGCTGTCAGACCATAAATGTTCCCTTAAAAAATTGTCTACAGCATATGAAGTTTGCGTGGATACATTATCTTCAACACATGCGTTGATAACCTGCACATCGTTGCGTATTTCGTTACCCACACGGATTATATCGTCAATAGCGCCGGCTAAATCGTCTGCATCGTGAGTTACCATGTTTTGATAAATTTGTACAGTTTCTTCTCGCAGCGTGGTTTCCGACACACGTATAAATATATAGTTGTTTACAATTGTTGTGCACATCACAATTATACCAAGTAACAAAAATATCCGAACAGTGTAACTTTTCATCCACTTCATATTTTACCCAAACCTTTCCTTGAGCCTTTGGCGCTATTAAAAAAACATATAATAATCCGAGTTTCATCCTATACCAAAGACCGATTCTTTACACAGTGTCTGAGGCAAAATATCAAGATTGCACTATGAAAAATTTTATCATATTGAACGCCGATTATCAATAAAGATTCCACCTACTGCAGGCGTAATTTAAAAACTTCGAATATAGGTGGAAAGCATATCGGTATACACGCGGTTTTAGCAATCTGACATACTATGGCTTGGATTCAAAAAGCGTCAAATAAAAAACAGCCATTTATTAAATAGCTGCTTTTGTATTGTACATACAACCACCGACTATGTCAGTGGAGCGAAAAGATATTTCATCTTTTTTGCTTTTAAAGTTATTCATTTTTCGTATCACATTTTGCTTTATTATTGCGCCTTATTTAAAAAACTGCTTTTTCACGGATAGGCCACTGCAATATTCGTGCTGTTAAACCGTTACTGAAATTGCTTTTAAAATAATTTCAACAGCACCTTCTATCCCTACTTTCGATGTATCAATGCAAAGGTTATAATTGTCATTATTCGCCCATTTTTGTGCCGTTTGACCCTCGTAATACTTCGCCCTGTTTTTATCTATTTCAAGTATTTGGCTTGCCATTTCTTTCTCGCTTATCGTCTTTCTGTCTTCAGGCACTTTATCAAAACAACGATTCACCCTATACTGCATATCCGAAGAGTAAATATACACCTTGAGCGGCTTGATTTCTCTTAAAACATAATCGGAGCATCCACCTACAAAAACAGCGCTTGACTTGCTTGCAAGCTTCTTTAGCATGTACGTTTTAGCAAGATTGACTTCGCCTGCCGGTATCTGTTTGTACATCGTAAAAGAGCGTGAAAATGTATATCCAAAACCTCTTGAAACATTGCTGTCAAGTTTATCTATCAGCGTAGTATCAAGCCCTGTTTCCTTTGAAATCGCCTGTAATATCTCCTTGTCGTAATACGCTACCGACAAAGCATCGGCAACCCTTTTCCCCACCTCACGGCCACCACTGCCAAATTGTCTGCTCACAGTAATTATCCTGTATGGTGCATTTGTATCAAACGTGCTTTGAGTATTTATATCATTTGTTGCTACATTACTCTCGTAAGCAGACACGGACTTGCTTTTATACAGCTTTTTGTTGGTAATTTTCAGCAAGACAAGCCCTATAATCACAGCGCACAATTCCGCAAACGGAACACTAAGCCAAATGCCGTTTATGTCAAAAAACATTGGCAAAGTAAATATGCCGATACTCACAAACACAAGGCCCCTGCTTGCAGCTACCAAAACAGACTCAAGGCCTTTGCCGATAAAGGTGAAATATCCCGAGTTTAGTATATTAAATCCTGACATCAAAAATGTAAAGGCATATAGCTTTCCACCCGACACCGCAATGGATATCAGCTCTGGGTTATCCTTTATAAACAGCCCTGCAAGCATCTCACCAAAGAAAAAAAGCAACAAAAACAATATCACACCAAAAACCAGATTGCAGATGTATGAGGTTTTCATGATTTTTTTAACCCTTTGATAATCATTCATACCAAAGTTATAACTTACAATAGGGCCTATGCCGTCTGAAATTCCAAACAGCAACATGCTACCAAGCATCCCCACATAACTTATCGCTGTAAACGCTGTCACGCCGCCTGCGCCTGCGATGCTCATTAGTGAGATATTAAACAAAAATGTGGTGATGGCGCCTGAGAGCGAGTTTATTCCTTCCGAACTACCGTTATATAACACCGAGCTGATGCTTTCTGTTTTGAATTTTCCAACGAATATGTTAATCACGTTCTTTTTGTTCAGCATTGGCGAAGTAACGAACAAAAGCGAAGAGCTAAGGGCAATTCCCGTGGCAAGTGCCGCACCCATTACTCCCATATTTAGTCTTGCAATGAACAGATAATCCAGCGAAATATTTACAACCACGCTTAGCATCGAGCCATACAGGTATCTTTCCGGATTGCCTACAACTCTTGATAAAAATCCAAAATATTGCACAATACACATAGGTGCTGCGAATATAGAAATAACCTGAATGTAAGTAGATACATCTGCCAAAAGCAGCTCGTCAGCACCTAAAATGCGTGCTATTGACTCGTTTAAGAATTGCCCTAAAACCGTGATTGAAATTGCAAGGCTTAGTATTATTCTAAAAAAAGTTGCAAAAGCGTTTTGCGCCTTTGGGATGTCACCCGAGCCAAGACTTATTCCGATATAGCTTTGGGCACCGACGCTGATAACCATAGCAACCCCAAAAATAATTGACATAATAGGCCCGGCAATGTTTACGCTTGCCAAAGCATTAGGCCCCACAAAATTTCCCACAAATATACCGTCAATCATCATTTGCATGCCTGAAATTATCATAGCAATTACAGCCGGTAAGCAATATTTTATCATCAGCTTAGGAATACTTTCTGTTCCTAAAATAGTTTCGTTGTTCACAGTTTTACTGCTCATTTTTCCCCCACGCTATTATCATCTTTGATCCCATTATTTTCTTCAATCATTATTTTCTTCAATCATTATTTTTCCGATTAAGGCAAGCGTTTCGCAAAGAACACTTAGGTCTTTATCAGAATATTTCCCGCATAAATTCTCTTCAAGCTTTTTCTCGAAATAATCACCGTAAAAGCTTAAGCATTTGTTTTCATCTGCAAACAGATAGTATACCCTTTTGTCGACAGGGCTTTGCCGCCTTGTCACATAGCCTTTTTTTATCAGCTCTTTAACCTTTTTTGTCACCGATGGTCTTGAAACACAAAGCAAATCTGCAATTTGTGTAGAAGTATACCTGCCCGGATATGCCCTTATTATGTCAAGATAAAGCATGTCATTATATGTGAGTTTGCTATGCTCGCCTAAACTGTTTTGCAGCCTCAACTCAGATATAGATAAATCGTGATAAAACTTTGTGATCACGTCTGATAATTTACTAATCATAATCTTCACATCCATAGTTTAGTTGCACAATAATAGTTATTATAACGCAACTAATATGCCTTGTAAATTCTTGAAAATTAAAGATTTAAAAAAAACACCGAGCTGTGCTCGGTATTTTCTCATGTTTAGACCATACTAGCACTTCGCCGGCACCATTTACACGCCCCCCGAAATGAAAACATAACAAATCTACTCACGATTATACTTAGGAAGTGCGCTTAGTACTTCGTCCATAAACCCTTCTAAAACACCATTGAAACAACCCAACAATTCACTGTTTTCCAGCAAAGCCGGTTGGATACAAATAGGCATAGACAAAGAAGAATTATTGGCTCGTATATAAGGCATACAAGCATCAATAATCAGCTGTGTATACCGGTTTGATGCGCTATTAACGACGATACAATGTGGATCAATAGTCCATGCGATATTAGATAACACTTGAGCTATGTAATCCGTCGCTCTATTGATGCAAGCTACTATATCAAGATCACCTGCATCATACCTAGCAAATGCTTCATATTGAGAAATCCCGGGAGCAATAAGATTAATATCTTGCATAAGCCTCGGGATTGAAGCAAGATTCTCCAGCGTTTCCGGACCATTGTCGGTTTGTACCAAGCAACGGCCAACTTCTCCGGCCATGTGATTTGCACCTACATACCAGCCGTCCTCATGTAAAAACGCACCACCCACGCCAAAGCCTGCGTAAAAATAGAAAAGGCTTTTCTTGCCTAGCGCTTCCATTTCTGCTTGCGCTGAAGCAAACACATCATGCATTACTCGTACATTTTTTAGCTTGAATTGTCCCATGAAATACTCTGCAATAGAAAAATCTTTGAACTCGGGAATCAGGTCATGATTAACACGATCTAACTCTTCATAGTATGTACTTGGCACAGATACGCCAATACCTATACATCGCTCGGGCTGTAACGCTAGGTCTGAACGCATTTGCTCGCAAAGTAAGGATAGATTTTCTTCGTAAGAGCGTTGCTTATCGAAGATAATGTTGCGTTTTTCTCGAACCCGTGCATCAATCGAAAAAATACAATAACTAAAATAATCATGCGAAATCAAGCTAATGCACGCAATCACCCCATAATGCCGCGCAATATGTAAAACACGAGGTTTACGGCCAATGCTTGCATCTGTCTTGCTTTCTTGTAAAACATCCGAAGCAATTAATTCATCCACCACATTTTTTACTGTCATCACACTGATTCCGTGCTCTGTTGCCAAATCACGACGTAGCATTTCCCCATTTTTCAGTATGCTTCGTAAAATTTTCTTGTGGTTAATTTCACGAATTTCTCGGCATGAATTTTTTGATATCATAAGCTATTCCTACTTTTTCTTACTCCACACTAAAATCCGTGTATTTCAGTCAAAACTGCTTTATCTGCCACTACAGTTACGTGTGGGTATAACTGCAATATAGATGCTGCAGCTGCATCACAATTTCACTACATAAGCCTGTGCGCAAATTAAATTTACGCATTTTTATCATTTTTATGCCAAGCACTGGTGTCGGCTGTTGCATATGACATAAGAAGTTCCTCTTCCGCATGCTCATGGTCAACTTCACCGGTAATGTAGCCCTCGTTCATCACAAGTATGCGATCGCACATGCCTATCAATTCAGTGAGTTCCGAAGACACCATGATGACGGACATACCCTCACATACCAGCGCATGTATAATTTGATAAATTTCCTGCTTAGCTCCTACATCCACACCGCGCGTAGGCTCATCCACAAGCAAAATATTGCACTGTGTGGTTAAATTTTTGGAAATAACAACCTTTTGTTGATTTCCCCCGCTCATGAAACGCACCACAGTGTTTACATTGGAAGGTCGCGTATGCATTTTATCAATGTATGCTTGTGCATTTTGTCGCTCCTTACCAATATTAATAATGCCAAGCTTTGAGAAGAACGGCAAGGAGGCTATACTGGTATTATACGTTATATCTTGCATTAATAAAAGCCCCTGCGTCTTTCTTTCTTCTGGCACCATACCAATTTTCGATTCAATAGCTTGACGTGGATTTGAAAACTTCACTTTTTTTCCATGTAGTTCTACACTTCCACTGTCAATTGCGTCTGAGCCGATGATTGCACGCAACACTTCTGTTCGCCCTGCACCTGCAAGTCCTGCAAGGCCAAGAATTTCACCACGATGAAGCGTAAAGTTAATGTTTTTCAGCACGCCTTCACGGCACATATTTTCAACACGTAGTACCGGCTCGCCAATAGTTCTACCTGTGCGCTCGGGATAAACATGCACTAGCTCGCGCCCTACCATCTTGCTTACCAGCTTGTCGGTATCATATTGCTGAACACAACCACTCTCAACCACCTGCCCATCTTTCAATATGGTCAAGTGAGTGCACAGCTCGAAAATTTCTTTCAATCTGTGTGAAATATATATAAAGGTAACGCCTTGTTGTGAAAGTTCTTTTACAAGGGCAAACAAACCTTTGAGTTCACTATCGCCCAATACAGCTGTTGGCTCGTCCAGCACTATCACCTTTGCATTTCGGCTCATAGCTCGCGCAATTTCCACCATTTGCCGTTTAGCCACGCTAAGGTTACACACAAGTGCGTCGGGATCAAGATCAAGCCTTAACTCTTGGATAATTTCACCGGCCAGTTGCTTCATCTTTTTATAATTTACAAGTCCTAATTTGGTTTTCGGTTGTCTTCCCAAAAAGATATTTTCAGCTACCGTTTGATGATTTAGCAGCATTAGTTCTTGGTAAATTACCGCTATTCCCTTTTCAATCATATTTGCCGGTGTTGCCTGCTTTACTTCTTCCCCATCAAGCCGGATATGCCCTGCATCTGCAGAGTATGCACCCGAGAGGATCTTCATAAGGGTCGATTTGCCGGCACCGTTTTCACCTACAAGGGCATGGATTTCGCCTTTAGCGACCTGCATAGAAACATTGTCAAGTGCCTTTACACCTGGAAAGCTCTTTGAAATCCCCATCATCTCGATCATGTTTGTGTCCTCCACCTTGTTTGTGCTTAACATCAGCTATATCGATAGGATGCCGGAAGCCGATTGGCTCCCGGCATTATTAAGATCAAATAATTCCGCTTATAGTCCTTTGCCTACCCATTCATCAATATTTTCAGCCGATACGATTGCTGTATCTAGTTGCCATCTTGCATCAATTTCTTCGCCACGTAGAATCTTATCTGCAGCAATCACGCCTTCAGGTGCGCAATATGGGTACACAACTGTGAATGCCATATCGCCGGCAGTGATAGCATCAAATGCCACCTCGGTGCCGTCCATTCCTACAACAAGAATGCCTTCATCTTCGCGTCCGGCTGCTTTAATTGCTTCAATCGCGCCCAGTGCCATTTCATCGTTGTGTGTATACACAGCGTTAATTTCTCCGGGGCCAAAACGTTGGAGCATATCTTCCATAAAGGTCATAGCTGGCTCGCGCAGATAGTCACAATATTGCTCGGCTATGATTTCCATACCGGGGTAATTAACCAGTTGCTCAACAAATCCATCATGACGATCTATGGTAACGGACGCGCCGGCAGTACCTTGGATTTCGATGATTTTGCCTTCTCCATCAAGCATTTCTGCAAGCAAATCGGCAGATGCAACACCCATTGGCTTGTTTTCTGCACCAATGTAACAAGTTGACTCCGCATTGATATTGCGATCAAGAACCACAACAGGAACACCCATGTCCATTGCTTTTAGAGAAACATCTGTGAGAGCCTCTGCAGTTAACGGTGCAAGGATCAAAAGATCAATACCTTGTGCAAGCAAATCTTCTACATCGGATACTTGCTTTGAGGATTCGTTGTTGCCATCGGTAACGATGATTTCCATATGTGGGAAATTTTCCTCAGCATAAGCTACGTTTTCTTCCACTTGTGCAACACGGAAAGGATGGTTCATAGTACCTTGTGAGAAACCAACCAGGAATGTTTCGTCTTCAGCAGGTGCAGTTGATTCTTGTGCAGATCCTTCTGCAGGTGTTGAAGCGGGTGACTCCGAATCGCCTGCCGGAGCACTGGATGTACAGCCTGTGATCACCGAAATAAGTAAAACAAGGGCAATTGTCAGTACTAGAATCTTTTTCATGTCTAAATCCTCCTATAAAATAATATTATGTCGTACTTCCCATAAAACAATATTGTGTTGTACTTTTTTGAACTTGACGTAAATTTCAAATGTATTAAGCACAAATTATCTTGCCTTATTGTGCGCTTTTACGTGTGCGTTCAAGAAGCACGGCCAAAATGATAACCAGGCCTTGTACAACCTGCTGTAAGAACGGTGAAATTCCGATAAAGTTCAAGAGGCTGGCCATCACCGAAAGAAGTGCAGCGCCAATAAGTGTGCCAATCACTCCACCTGAACCGCCTGCGGTGCTTGTTCCGCCGATAACCGCCATGGCAATAGCATCAAGCTCTGCTCCTTCGCCTGCTGTTGGCTCGCCTACACTCAAGCGGGATAAAAGAACCAGTGTAGCCAGCGATGCCAAACAACCACTTAGGATGTAAACCGCCCATTCTACTTTTTCAACATAAATGCCACTCAGCCTAGCTGCTTCGCGACTGTCTCCGATGGCATACACGCCGCGTCCGAATTGCGTATATTTTAATATGATAAACGCTGCTACAAACACCAGCATAAACAAAAACACCGGATTTGGAATCCCTAAAAAGTCGCCTTGTCCCAAAGCTTTAAAGTCGATACCACTCTCACGCCAACTTTGCGGCGAGCCCTTTGCGATGTAAAGGGAAAACCCTCGTAGCGCAGTCATTGTTCCAAGTGTCATTATAAAGGGTGTTATCTTGCCCTTTGTAATACCAAGCCCGTTGAAGAAACCAACCAGTGCGCCAATCACAAGTGCAACACCACACGCTAAAAGCGGATGTACACCCTGCTGGAACAATTTAGCTACAACTACAGCAGTGATACCGGCTGTAGCACCTACGGAAAGATCTATTCCGCCGGTAAGCAAAACAAATGTCATGCCCATAGCCATAATGCCGTTAATGGAAATTTGTCGAATGATATTAGTGATGTTTCCAAAGCTCATAAATCGTGGCTGCAATATCGCTGCAAAAATCATGAGCAATATCAGTGCTATAAACACGCCGAATGATTGCATATTGCGCAATGAATGTACGATGTTGCCGAGCTTACCTTGCTTGTTTGCAGATTTCATGATCTCAACCTCTCAATTCATACAATGAAATGGGATACCGTTCACGCTGAAATTCGATCTATGAGCAACTTTACAGCACCAAGCATACCTGCTTTGTTTGAGTTGTGCGCCATCATGATTTTTGTTTGCCCATGAAACTGTTTTGGTAAAAACGTATTAATGTGCCTACGAATGGGATATAAAAGTATATCACCTTGTTTTGAAACACCACCACCGATCAATACAACTTCCGGATCAAAGAAGATGATGATGTTTGCTATCATACGTGCGATGCGCATAGCCCAAACTTCTAAAAAGGCCGAACATATCTCATTACCGTTTTGAACAAGATCGAAAAATTCTTGTCCGTCGATGGAGCTCACTCCTAAAAGTTTCGCCACTTCCATCATGGCGTGCTTGGTAGAAAGCTGCGTTTCCAAGCAATTTATGTCGCTTCGATAATCAAAGAAACCAATCTCTCCTGCACGTGAATGTGCACCCGATATGATTTCGTTTTTAACGATGGCACATCCGCCTAGGCCTGTTCCCAGCGTGATGCAAAATATATTTGCATAGTCTCTACCAGCGCCTTGCCATAATTCTCCCATAGCCATTGACCATACATCATTGCAGATATTCACAGGCATTTGAGGGTGCTTTTTCTTGATTTCACTCACGATATTCATCGTTTCAAGAAAAACCATGTTGTGCGCACCGGCTACAATTCTTCCCTGTGCGGGATCAATGATGCCCAAGCAACTTATTCCGACACCTTGTATTTCGCTTTCAGCAATTGCTTTATCAATCAAAGCAATTATGTCAAGTAAAAATAATGACGGCTCGTTGCGTGTATCAAAAATGCCTTCACTAATTATTCTTCCATCGTTTGTAATTACCGCATGCTTTATGGCTGTACCACCAATATCAATGCCTAAGTAGCTTGCTTTTTCGTAATTCAATGCAACTTCCCCCTTTGCTCCATGTCAAAGTCGGTCAAAAGCGTGAGGATATGACGGCTTTTGAGGACTGCTCTCACATTGGTGGACTGAACCAGGCACATGCGCGCCCAACTTGGATAAACCCCTTATTTACATGGGATTTGGCCATTCACCATACATGTCCAGCACCATGTCTTTTACCTTTTCACAAAACGCATCATCTACAACAAAATCATTCGCAACTGTATACCACATCTTTGAAAGCTCTACATATTCTTTTTCAAACTTCAATGCCGCAAACACATCATCCCATGTGAGACCCATTGCTTCAGGACGAATATCTACGCCTGCTTTATGGATAAGCGCTAGCATTCTTTCAGCTTCGTTATTTTGCATGAGAGAGCCGGTGAAAATGCCTAGGCAAACGGGCTGTCCATGGATGAACTTTTTCTTTGTCATATACTCTAGTGTATAGAAAAGGAAATGGTCGGTTCCTTCGATGTGCCTGGGATTCCATCCTGCATTATGGAATGCTGCACCACCCCAGCGCAAGCCTTCTGTGAGCACTCGTATACCTTTTTCATTAAGTGCATAGATATCATCAATAGCATTCACAACACTATCAAACACAGCGGTAGATTGAGCGGCTAACTCTTCATCAAATGGCCATTTTTCTTCAACTTTGCCCTGGTCTTGTGCATACTTCCAATCATAAACGGCGTTGTGGTAGCAAAATACATCACAAACACCACTTCGATTGAGTGCCTTTGGTCCGTTTTGAATCACATCAAGATCAATGTACACAGCAACAGGCTCGACATACGCCAAATATCTTACAACACTGTTAAAACGTACACCGGCGCGATGGCCAAACACAGCATTTGTGGCAATAGAGGTTGGCACTTGATACAGCGGTTTATGTGTGCGCCAAGCGGCAATTTTTGCATAGTCCACTGCTTGTCCACCACCAAGGCCTATGACGGATTCGAACTTAGGCATCTCGTCAACTTGCTTTATCATTTCCTCGTATTCGAGAGTATCTACAAACTTAACAATCGCATCTTCGTCAAATTCATCCTTAAAACGCTCCCACAAATCTTCCATTGTAACAACGAGGTACGGTTTTTGCACAATGTTTTTAAGCTCTGCAACTAGGTTTCGACCATAAATAGTGTTAAACAATTTTCCGCTCATCATAGTTCCCTTCCTTTATGTATATTAGAGTTTAATCAAAACCTTAATTGAACCGGGCCCACCTTTTTCTGCAAGTGTAAGACCTTCTTCGAATTTTTCAATTGGCAGCACCTTTGTAACAAGGCGATCCACCTTTACAATTCCTTCGTTGATGGCATTCACTGCTCGTGGAAAACAATGGTACTGTGCAAATGAACCCGTTACATGGAATTGGTTTGCAAAAAAGTCATAAGGACTAATGCTAACACGTGCATCCTCATTGTATACCGCATAAAGTATCATACGGCCATTCTTCTTTAAGTATTTAAACCCCTCTTCAACCACTTTAGCTGAACCTGTTGCATCCACAACAACGTCGTATCCATGTGGTTGATTTTGCATAATAAGCGCACGGTTTGACTCTGCATCATCTCTTGAAATTTGGTAAGTGTGCTTAATGCCAAGCTCGTTCAGTAGATCCAGCTTATCTTTAGAAGGTGCAGCTACGGTTACACTTCCGGCGCCACTGCTATTCAAAAGTTGTGCAAGAATAATTCCTGTGGATCCTGCGCCAAACAAGAGAACATGCTCGCCCGGCTTTACAGCTATTACATCAAGGCCATGAATGGCGCAAGCTGTGGGTTCACTAAAGCAGCCTTCTTCAAAAGAAACATGATCAGCCAGCTTAAACACCTTGTCAAAGTCCACGGCGATATATTCTGCAAATGCACCCGGACGATTAGAGCCTTTGGAAGAAAAATTGCTACAGAATAGTGGCATATCGTTTTGACAAAAATGGCATGTTCCGCATTGGCCTGTATCATCCACCGTCACACGATCGCCCACACATACATCGCTCACACCGCTTCCAATTTCGACAACTGTTCCTGCAGCCTCATGGCCGGGTATTAAAGGAAACTCTACAATGAAACTACCATTGTGCTGGTGTACGTCAGTTTTGCAAATACCACAGCAATCTACTTTGACCAAAACTTCATTAGCGGCGATAACAGGTTTTTCAATATCACGTAGTTCAAACTCCTTAGCTTTGTCGTATACGATGGCTTTCATGGTGCATCCTCCTGTATTGTATTTTTTAATAATAAAAGGGTTCCATTATTTTGCGAGTTTATTCTCCTTCAACGTTCTGTCTTGTACTTTTTCTATGTTTCGTTTATTGAATTCTAGCATTTCACATCTAGTTTGTCAATAGGTTTTAATAATTATAATAAACAAAATATTTTCACTGATAAAGTATATTTTTTGTATTATGCTACAAATAATTTGAATTTTACACAAATATTCACTTTGTTTTCTGTAAAACAATATACCTCGATATAGTTTATCAATTAATTTTAATATATATACTTTAAATGCTTCAAATCTTGCCGATATCATTTACCCTATCTGTGAACAATCTGAAATTATCGAAGCTTTCAATGTGCCAAACCGGATAATCTGCCCATCACAAAAAAGGTTTGTTTTCACCATAAACTGAGTGAAAACAAACCTTTTTTCTATATGCAATAATTCAGCTGAATATTACTTTTCTCTTCCGAACGCGATCATGAACACTCCTTTTATTTGCAATGATGTCGCCAAGTAGGGTTTCGCCACAAAGTCGTCGTCACCAAGGTTGGTGGCCAAAGACAAAAGTTTCTTTATGTTCATTTTCTCTCATTCATGTTTTTTACACTTACTCATCTATCATATTACGGTTTTTCAAATATTTATACAGGTTAGTTAGCGAGCAAATAGACCAAAATATCGTCATAAATAAAGACGCACTGGAAGATGTAAGCATATTGTCGTTCACTATATACTCTAAACCTACCCTGCTAAATCCACCAATAAAACCAATCGCAGAAATTATGGCGATGAATGCAAAACATA
>CAYIZZ010000051.1:0-14872 GCA_964367945.1 uncultured Oscillospiraceae bacterium
TTGTGATTATAGGCCACATGTTTCCTGTGTTTTTTGGGTTCAAAGGTGGTAAAGGCGTTGCTACATCTTGCGGTGTAGTGTTGGCGCTGCAGTTTATACCAGCTATTATATTAATTACACTGTTTCTTATTGTTTTCTTTATCAGTAAGATGGTGTCGCTAGGCTCCCTTACTGGAATCGCATTGTATCCTGTAGTGACATTTTTGTGGTGTACTTTTGTTATTGGAGAAATGGTCGTGTATTCCACAGTGTGCACTGCCATAATTTCAGCTATGGTAATATGGATGCATCGCGCAAATATTGGACGTATCATTAGCGGCACTGAATATAAATTTGGACAAAAGAAAAAAGAAAATTAAAGTTAATATTTTATTTATGCCTATAGTAAAACTCCTCTAACTAAGATGTGACAATCTTAATCAGAGGAGTTTTTTGTTGTGTGAAATAATATTGATTTATGCCTATAGGCTATTTTTGGCCACGCTCACGAGACAAAATACGTATAGGTGTGCCCTCAAGCCCGAATGTAGCACGGATTTGGTTTTCCAGATAACGCTGATACGAAAAATGGAAAAGCTTTTTGTTGTTTATAAAACAAGCAAATGTGGGTGGGCGTGTGGATACTTGTGTCATGTAATAAATTTTAAGACGCTTGCCACGGTCGGTAGGTGGCTGTACTCTTGCAGTGGCATCAGCCAAAATTTTGTTTAAAACACCGGTGGTGACACGTAGTGCATTTTGGCTATCGACGTAGTTTATCAGCTCCATCAGCTTATCAACGCGCTGACCGGTTTTAGCTGAAAGGAAAATAATTGGCGCATAACTCATGAAAGAAAAGTCGGATTCCAATTTTTTACGCTGAATTTGCATGGTCTTATCATCTTTATCGATGGCATCCCATTTGTTCACAGCAATGATACACGCCTTACCTTGTTCGTGAGCATATCCTGCTACCTTGCTGTCTTGCTCGGAAAACCCTTGGGTGGCATCAATCATGATAACAGCAACACGTGCACGTTCAGTAGCGGCAAGGCCACGAATAACACTATAGCGTTCCACGCCGTCTTCCACCTTACCACGACGGCGCATTCCGGCAGTGTCAATAAAAGTATACTTGCCCCATTTGTTATCAATATCACTGTCTACTGCATCCCGGGTGGTGCCTGCCTCGTCTGCCACTATCATTCTGTCTTCGCCTAGAATATAGTTTACAAGACTGGATTTGCCCACGTTGGGTCTACCTATGATAGCTACAGGAATGCGATCATCAGTTTCTTCGTCAATATCATTTTTAGGGAAGTGAGATATCACTTCATCAAGCAAGTCACCCGTTCCATGTCCGTGCACAGATGACACAGGGAAAGGATCGCCAAGTCCCAGCGAATAAAACTCATATATCTCGGGCGGAAGTGTTCCCACACCATCAACTTTATTTATAACTAAAATAATGGGCTTGCCACTACGTAAAAGCATCGGAGCAATATCGGAATCCTGAGCTGTGACACCGGTTTTAATATCAGTGATGAATAAAATAACAGATGCAGACTCGATGGCGATTTCTGCCTGGCGACGCATATGAAGCAAAAGACTATTGTCGGTTCCGGGCTCGATACCACCGGTATCTACCAGCAAAAACTGATGATCCAGCCATTCTGCGGTGCCGTATAGCCTATCGCGGGTAACACCCGGGGTGTCTTCTACTATAGCCAAGCGCTCACCAATAAGCTTATTAAATAACGTGGATTTTCCTACGTTGGGTCGTCCAACAATGGCGACAATGGGTTTTGACATGGTATCTCCTTTGTATATAGGGTGGTGCTGTATTAAACTTACGATAGTGGGGAAAGTGCGATTTGTCCCCATAGGCCGTCTTGTTGTACCCAGGCGGCGCCTTGGTAGACAAACGTAGCGTTTTCAAACTGTGGCGCAATGATTTCGTTTCCGTTTTCATCTATAAAACCGACCATACCGTTTATTCGTATAGGGGTATATCCTTCATTGAAAATTCCTGCACTCATGAAAAGTGGATTATCATAATTCCACATGGGCTCAAGCACAAAGTCAGTGATGAATTCGTTTTCCACAGCATTGAAAAAGCTGTACATACCATTAGTGTTCTCAACCTGCCAAATATTGTTATAAACAGGGGTGACAGAGGTATATATGGTATCTAAGATTAAGTTGCCGTCGCCGGTTGCAAGGCCTTGTCTGGTTTCAAGTAACATACCGGACTCATCAAAATTTGTGATATCAATAGCGGTTAGGTAATCGGGCACAGTGAAATCATAAGTTGAAAAATCTGCTACAGAAAACTCACCATAATCGGCGAATCCAAGTGTCAAGCTTCCATCAGCAGGATTGTAGCCGGATATCATGAAGTTTGCGCCGCCGTGGCCACCGTCGGTGGTGTAAGGTAGGCCGTGGCCGGCTAAAAATGCGTTTTGGGCATCAAAATCACTGCTTTGGTTTAACTCTTCGGGGAATCCATGCCAATATCCGTAATCACAGAAAAAAGGAGGATCTGAAAAAGTACCGGCAGGAATAATCTCGCTACCACTAAATTCTAAAACACCAATACCATCATCGGTGTGAAAATTCAGGTAGTTCATACTATTGCTAATATATGTGTTGGTGCCACCAAGTGGGGCAAGGTATCGCCAGTCATACTGTGGCTCGACGACCCAGCTAAAGCCTGAATTAGTTGAATCATTTGTGTTTTCAGATCCAGCCTGAGGAAAGCTGCGTGTATTAAAGTCATCATCATTAGTATAAGAATCGTTTGGAGCTGTCTCATAACTCATAGTTTCTAATGTTTCTTCAATTATAGAAGAGCCTATCATAAACGGCAAAACACAAGAGCTGAAAAGATAAATGGCGGCAATAAAAAGTCCAATAATAAGGCACCCAATTCCAAGCGCCTTGGAAGGTTTTTTCATACTACTAGCCGGAGGTGGTGTAGGGGTATTGTAATATGTAGGGGCGCCCGGCTGTGGAGGAGTGTTGCTGAAATATGGCGGAGCACCTTGTGGTGGCTGCTGCACAGTGCCTTGCGTTGGCTGTTGCGGGGCACCCATTGTAGGCGGCTGTGGAGGAGTGTTGCTAAAGTATGGCGGAGCACCTTGTGGTGGCTGTTGTGGCGTGTCTTGCATTGGCTGTTGCACAGTGCCCATAGGAGGGGGTGTATTTCCTTGAGGAGAATTCACTGGCGGAGGACTGGCAACATTATTTATTGGTGTGCCACAATTTCCACAAAAAGCGGCATTGATAGCTAAAGGGCTACCACAAGAATTACAGTTGGCCATAATAGTATCTCCTTTTACACATGAAATTTAATAAGAAAAACTAAAAATATAACTACATATTATAGTATACCACAAAATAAAAACTTGTGCTGTGTTTTTGTGAATTGCACTGTGCTTTTTTATGTGTGATTGCTAGGTGAAAATTAAGCTATAGTGATAGCAGTGTCTGCAGTAAAGAAAATGCACCATCAGGAGGTATGTGTACACATACACCAAGTGCCGATTCTATATCAGAAGGGGTGGTGTCATCAAGCAACAAATCACCCTCACTTCGCAGAATATTTGATGGCAAAAATAGATTTTGGCTACATAGCTTGTCACTTAACTGAGCGATAATATCTTCTCCGCATAAAAGCCCGCTGACAGTAATGCTGTGCCCAAAAAAGTTGTTTACTATAGTATGGACACGTATATATACACTGGGCATAGTTTTATTTACTGTATCAGCTAAATATTGCATCAATGGGGCAGAAAGCACGCCGGTAGCTATATCGGCGCAAATCTTTCCACTAGGCGGGGTAGCATAGCTAAGTTCGTCTAAAAATTCATCGCAAAAACTGCGCCACATCCCTACACCATTTTCAAGTTGAGGATATCCGTCGTAAAAATCAGCCGGAGGTATATCTCGCTGTGCCAGTAAAAACCATTCGTCAGATGGATAAATCAAGCGCGAGCCAAGTTTTTCGCTGAATTCGTTGCCCATTTGCAGCATTATATCCAGCTGCTCACTTGCGGTTTCTTTTGTGTAGCTTGTAAGGGTGGGCAGGCCATCTCGATGTGCACTAAGGCCAACAGGAACGGCAGCGATACTCTCGGTGTGTGGATGAAATTCTGAAAGCCACTGCAAGCTATGACGCAGCTCATCGCCGTCGTTGATACCGGGACACAGCACCAACTGAAAATTCATAGGTATACCGGCTTTTGCAAGCTTTGGTATGTAAGAGAGTGCATTTCCGGCAGATGGGTTTTTTGTCATTTCTACACGTAAGCCAGGATTAGCTGTATGTACACTTATATTGACAGGTGAAAAGCGCATTGATATTATGCGTTCAACTTCAGCATCTGTTAAATTGGTAAGGGTTACATAGTTGCCAAATAAAAATCCAAGGCGTTCGTCATCATCTTTGAAATACAAAGAAGAACGAAGACCTTTAGGTAGCTGGTCGATAAAGCAAAAAATACAAGCATTTTTACAGTGGCGGTGTTTGTCGGCCAAATAGCTGGAAAAAACACAGCCGAGTGGTTGATATTCAGATTTTGATAAGGTGATGCTCACCGGTATATCGCCATCTTGCAAGGATAAATCAAGCTTTGAGCCGGCAGTGTGAAACTCGTAATCAAGGCCGTCACAAATAGGGTGTTTATTAATAGAAACAAGCTGCATGCCACTGCGAATACCTGCTTTTTCTGCGGGGGAGTCCGGTAACACATTTTGAATGGTGATGGGCATGATAAGCTCCTTTCAATAAATGGCGCATAGCCGAGGGTGTATTAAGTGTAAATAATGTTATTATAGGATAAAGCGTATAACGAACAAAAAAGGTCGCCACAAAAGTGCCGTGGCATTTTGCCCGTCACTTGCGACAACCCTGTTGCGAAGCACTCTGTTAAGATAACTTCAGCACACAACTAACACCTAATCAAATTAGGCTTCTTTTTGCTTTACGACTGCTCTGCCTTTGTAAAAACCACAATTGCCACAGGCTACATGCGGAACTTTATAGTTGCCACATTGTGTACAAGTGACCAAAGTGGGAGCTTCCAGTTTCCATACATTGGAACGACGTTTGTCCCGACGAGCAGAACTATGCTTTCTTTTTGGTACTGCCATATTCGCACCTCCTCGTTTGGTACTGTAGAGCTATATGCATCCGAGTGGATGGGCTACATCCTTAGTATTATGAACCAATTTATTATACTTCATGAAATAGAATATGTAAAGGGGTTTTTGGAAAATTTTCAAAAAATAAAAATATTATTTTTACAAATTGTCGATATAGTGGCCAGCCTGTACTGCGGCGATGGCACCATCGGAGGCAGCTGTGACAACTTGCCGTAGGCTTTTTTTGCGACAATCACCTGCGGCAAACACACCGGGTATATTAGTGTGCATATCCTCGTTTGTAAGAATATAGCCGTTTTCAAGAGTGATGTGATTCTCCAAAAACTGCGTATGAGGCAAAAAACCGATAAACACAAATACACCGAATGTGCCATCTTTTTCAGGTGCATGTATTTCTTCTAAATCGCCTGTTATAGTGTCTTTAAAAACAATGCTATTTAGCAGATCATCGCCTTTTAGTTCTGATACAACACTGTTCCAACGCACATTTATTTTCGGGTTTGCAAAAACCTTGTCTTGGATAGACTTTGCCGCGCGCAAGCTGTCTCTTCTGTGTACAATAGTGACATTTTGTGCGAATTTCGTAAGGTAAAGCGCTTCGTCAAGGGCGCTATCACCACCGCCAATCACATATACATCCATGCCTTTATAAAAATTGGCGTCGCACGTGGCACAGTAAGAAACACCTTTGCCGACAAACTCTTTTTCACCGGGACAACCGATAGGTCGCAAAGTAGCACCAGGAGTGAAAATAACAGTTTTTGCCATGTATTCATTTTTTGCGCTTTTCAAAAGCTTCACATCGCCAGAAAGGTCCATGTCGATAATGGTGTCAGACACACGTTTGGCGCCAAAAGAGTCGCATTGCTTTATCATACGCTGCACTAAAGATGTGCCGGTTTCCTCTTCAATGCCACCTGGGTAGTTTTCAATATCGCTAGTTAAGGCGATTTGACCGCCGGGTAATAACTTTTCTATAATTAAAGTATCCAAGTTGGCTCTGCCAGCATAAAGACCAGCTGAAAGACCTGCAGGCCCTGCGCCGACTATTATAGTATCATAGATGTGATCCATAGAAGCACTCCTATATGCCTGTTTTTATGCTTGTATAAACAGAGTTTCAAGTAAAGCGGTTTAAAGCTATACTACTATTTTAGTATGAGTTTGTCAATATATGATATGGCAAAAACGGATGTAATATTAGTCTATACATTGCGAAAAATAGTGCGGTAGCATATAATAAAAATACAAATAAAAAAATCAGCATACATTGGGATGACATTTGGAGGAGTTTATGAAAGTATCGGCGGTATGGATTGCGAAAAATGAAGCAGCATGCATTGCGCGCAGCATAAACAGCTTGAAGGCAGTTGCCGATGAACTAATAGTGGTGGAGACCGGAAGTACAGATGCCACAATAGAAGAAAGCACAAAAGCCGGAGCAAAGGTGAAACATTTTGAGTGGAATAAAGACTTTGCCGCGGCACGTAACTTTGCTTTGTCACAAACAAGTGGAGATGTGGTGTTTTTTTTGGATGCTGATGAGTGGTTTGAGCCGGCGCTGAAAGTAGAAGACAAAGAAACACTTATAAATAAATTTTCTGATAATGCTGTATTTTCACTTAAAATGCGCCGTACAGACATAGACCCGGAACTGGGTTCGGTGATTTCAGTGGGTGAGAGTATACGCGTGTTTCGCAAAAATGCTGTCACATACAAAGGGAATATACACGAGAGAATTTATCCGACAAATAAAAACTGCGTTATGTGTGCTGTTTTACCTCAGTGGAACTTAAATCATGACGGATATAGCCAGGCTGTAAGTAATCAAAAACGATTGCGAAACATAAATCTTTTGGAGTATGCGCTTAAAGATACAACACAAAAAAATGAAAAAGCAATATACCACGTATATCTAGTAAGAGAACTGTTTTTTGTGGAAAGAAAAAAAGCATTTAGTAGCTTATTATGGCTGCTAGATCATCCAAATGAAACAAAAAACATACTACAGCTAATGCCAGAGATAGGAAAAACGCTATTGCTTGATGGCATTGTGCTGGCAAAAGAAGAAAATGCAGACAGCAAAAAAGTGTGGGATGTGATGGTGGTAAATGGGCAAAAAGCCTATGAAAACGACCCGATAATGCATATACTTCCACTGTATTATAAGTTGCATTTTGACAAAAACGAAGGCGAATTATTGCAAGAGTTACCAAGCGCAGTACAAAGTGCAGAAGAAGCTCGAAAAGGAAATACAGCCGATATGGGTGACTATTTCAGAGGGCTGATAGATTTGTACGAAGCTGGAGCTGTTGCAGCGTGGCGAAGAGGGAATAAAGAGCTGACATTTGACTATGCCACGAAAGCGTTATCACAAGAAGTGACCATATATCGTAAAAAAGCTATTAAATTGCTATACTGCTGTATGCGAGGATTGCCACTTGACGACACGGTTGTTTTCCTGGAGAAAGTGGTGGGCGCGGATAAACGAGGTTTGCGTGAGGCGCTGATAAGACACGGTAGGTGTGAAGGATTTGCCGATATATATGCTTATTGGATGAAAAAAGAACTGGATGAAAGCGTAGCTACCAAAGGTGATTTTTGGTATCTGATGATACTACTGGGCAGATATGAAGAAGCGTTACAAATGGCGCTTGCGGCAAAAGATACAACAGATAAAAATTTAGTGCAGTATACGATGTATATTGCCATTTTATGCGCAGAAAAACCTGAGTGGCTACTGGAATACAATAAAGAGCTGGGTGAGTATGCAGCGGTGCTTGATAGGTATTTCAGCAATGATTTATCAGCATCAATTTCGTTCGGTATTGTGGTGAGCAGTTATGAGGCTATTGCATTCGCCAAAGGAAGAGAGACCGCAAATAAGCTGTTAAATGCCTGTAAGGGATATGAAGAAAAGTGCTTTTTAGTGCAATCGGCCTATTATATGGACAATGGATTTTACAGAGAACTACTTGAAGATAGCAGTGATTTCATAGTGGCAGACACTAAAGCTGCAACACATATTCGATTGGCAGAATGTGCCTTACATTGCACGCAATATGAAAAATCAATGGCGCATTTACAAATGGTGATAAATAGTGGCGAAATCAGCGAAGAATTGTGGGATATTTTAGAAGTGATAGAGCAAAGCTCAGAAGATGAAGCTATATTAAAGCAAGCATCAGACATGAAAAAGCTTGCAGGCAAGATAAGCTAGCAAGTAATAAGAAACTTTTGTTTTTAATAAAAAAGCCTCTTGTGCATGGCAAAATATAGCCGCACTAAGAGGTTTTTTTATTGTATATGTTTTAACTCAATGTAATGAGTAAGTCATCGGGCAAAAGCACTAAATCTGCCGCGACGGGAATGATGGTTTGTTTTCCACGGATAACAGCCAAAATACTATAGCCGTAAGTATGGCGGATGTTTGCCTCGCTTACTGTTTTATGAGTCCATTCTTCCATCGGATGCATTTCAGTGATAGCGTGTCCGGCATTTTCTAGTATATCTAAAATATTGTTTTGGGCAAGTTGACGTGCTATCTTTGCGCCCATTTCGATTTCTGGTAAAACAACTTGATCTACACCGATGCTTTCCAAAATCTTTTTTTGACGCTCGCCAACAGCTTTTGCCAATATTTTTGCCGTGCCCAGTTCTTTTACCTTCATGCTGGAAAGTACAGTAGACTCAAAATCCTCGCCCATAGCTAGCACTACCACATCAAAGTTGCCTAGGCCAAGCTTATCCATAGCATCTTCGTCGGTTACATCCAGCTGAACCACGTGTGTGGCATAATCGGTGGCCTCGTGTAGACGAGCCATGTTTTTATCGCAGGCTAAAATATTGGCATCGTATTCTGCCAATGTTTTAACAATGCTCATGCCGAATCGGCCAAGGCCCAACACAGCAAATTGTAGATCACATCGTTTTTCTGCCATTTGAAAATTCCTTTCATTAAAGTGGATTCGTTAGCCAATGATGATTGGCTCTTCAGGATAGAAGATATTATTAACGGTTGAGCGCATTTTTATATTAAGAGCTACCGCTGCAGCGACAGGAGACAAACGCCCAACAAACATGCAAAATGTGATGATGAGTTTACCTAGGGGTGATAAATATGGTGTGATGCCTGTTGTAACACCGACAGTACCAGCGGCAGAAGATGCCTCAAAGACTAAATCTAAAATACTGCGGTAGTAGGGATTATTTTGCTCGGTAAAGTGCAGAAGAAATACAGCGGTGAATACAACAATAAGCATGGTGCATATAACAGCAAGTGCTTTTTGCAACATTTCGTTTGGCAGTGTACGTCCGAAAGCAACAATACAGTTTTTGCCTCGTAAAACAGATATCATAGCAATGGCAACCACACCCAAAGTGACTGTTTTTGAGCCACCAGCTGTGCCGGCAGGCGAGCCACCTATGAACATAAACACACTGGAAACAAGGGTGGAAAAGTCAGTCATGCCATCTTGAGAAATAGTGTTAAAGCCGGCCGTACGCAAGGTGACTGATTGAAACATAGCAGCAAGTATTTTGTTTGGTATAGACATAGGGCCCAGTGTGTCGGGGTTTGACCACTCTATAAGTAAAAAGAATAAAAATCCGATGTTTAGTAATATTAATGTGATTAGTATAGCGATTTTACTATGTAAAGAAAGATGCCTCATACGATGCCGAAAAGAACGATTTTTATACTTTTCGGCAGGGAAAATCAGCTCCCCCCAAACGGTGAAACCTAAACCGCCGATAACAACCAAAGCCATGATGATTACGTTTATAGCCACATTGTCTTGGTAGGGCATAAGACTGTCTGTGCCCAAAATGTCGAAACCGGCGTTGCAAAATGCAGAAATAGAATGGAATATCCCGTTTATAACAGATTCCAAAGCGGTCATTGTGCCGGTGGCGTAAAATGCAATAGCCAATAAAACAGCGCCTATAAATTCCACCCATACAGTTATATATATAACCTGTTTTACAAACCGAACCATGCCGCCAACACTATTTTGGTTGAAGGCGGCCTGAATGATGATGCGGTTACGCAAAGAAACACGCCGTTTTAATACCAGCATGCTGAATGTCATTATAGTGATAAACCCCAGCGCACCCAGTTGTATCAGCACAAGTATAATCAGCTTGCCAAATATAGACCAGTGTTCCAGAGTGTTTACCACCACAAGGCCTGTCACGCAGTTGGCCGAAGTAGCGGTAAATAAAGCATTTAAAAAACCCACACTTTCTCCACTTTTACTGGCAATCGGTAAATTTAATAATATAGCACCGATGAAAATCATTGCGGCGAAACTCAGCATTATAGCTTGTGGTGGGGTTAAATGAAATGTACGTTTTTTATGTAGCATAATTTAGTGTCATCCTAATATCGCTAAGAGTATGAACAAAGCAATCATACACCGAATTTGAATTATATGCAAGATGTGACACAAAAAATATATAAAATAACATTTTTTTGTGTATATACGCAAAGGGTATGAAAGAATTTTTTGTATAAAACTTTACTAGACGGATAAAAAATAGTATAATGTAAAAGATTATAAAAAGTAGGGTGGGAATCACATGTTTGCAAAGGTGAACAGCCTGGGCGTGTTGGGCATGGATGGATTCTTGGTGGAAACAGAAGTGGATATATCGGGTGGCCTACCTCAGTTTGCTATTGTGGGTCTTCCTGATAGCGCAGTGAAAGAAGCAACAGATCGCGTGCGTAGTGCACTGAAAAACATAGACTATACCTTTCCGCCCAGCCGAATAACGGTTAATTTAGCGCCGGTGGATATTAAAAAAACCGGAGGGGTATATGATTTGCCTGTTCTTTTAGGTGTTTTGGCTGCGGGGGAACAAATAGGCGATTTGCCAAAAGATGCGGCGTTTATTGGGACGCTTAGTTTAAATGGCGAGGTAAGAGCTTTGCGTGGAGTGTTGCCAATGGCGCTTGCCTGTGAATCATATGGGATCAAACACTTGTTTTTGCCAAGGCAGAATGCACTCGAGGCCGGCGTGAGCGAGGAACTAAAGGTATATCCTTTAGACGATGTGCCACAGCTGATAGATCACCTAAATGGTAAAAAACTGATAGAACCAATGTCGTTATCAGGATTGAAACATCATCAAAATGACGATGATGTTTTTGATTATGCCGACGTAAAAGGACAGCCGGAGGCCAGGCGCTGTGTTGAAATAGCGGTGGCAGGCATGCACAATATATTGTTTGTGGGTCCACCGGGTACAGGCAAAAGTATGCTGGCAAAGCGACTGCCCGGGATTTTACTGCCAATGACACGTGAAGAAGCACTGGAGACAGGGGCTATTTATTCGGTGGCAGGCATGATGGGAAAAAGTGGTAGGAAGGATATGCTTTCTGCAAAAAGACCGTTTCGCTCCCCTCATCATAGTATCAGTGCAGCAGGGCTTTCAGGCGGAGGAAGTATGCCAAAGCCGGGAGAAATAAGCCTTGCGCATAACGGAGTGCTTTTTTTAGACGAACTACCTGAATTTAAACGAGATGTAATAGAAGTGTTACGTCAGCCGATGGAAGATGGGATAGTGGTGATAAGCAGGGCGGCAGGTAGCATAACTTATCCGAGTCGGTTTATGCTTGCGGCGGCGATGAACCCATGCCCATGCGGGTACTTGGGCCATCCAAAGCGTGAGTGCAGTTGTACATTGCCGGCAATAGAAAGATATTTGCAAAAAATCAGTGGGCCGCTGCTTGATCGTATAGATTTACACGTCGAGGTTTCCTCTGTGGAATATGACGACATCAGTAGTGATGTGAAAGGTGAGAGTAGCGCGGATATGAGGGCGCGTATCGAAAAAGCCAGGAAATTTCAGCTAAAGCGCACACAAAAAGAGGAATTTTCGCCAAACAGTGCTTTAAAAGGTGATGAACTACGTAAAAATTGTCCACTTACAGACGATGCCAAAGCAGTGATGAAAATGGCGTTTGAGCGCATGGATCTTTCGGCACGCGGATATGACAAAGTGCTTAGGATTACTCGTACAATTGCTGATTTGGATGAAGAAGAAGTGATAAATACTACGCATATACTGGAGGCAGTACAGTATAGGAATTTGGATAGAGTACATTCGCGCGGCATTAGATAAATAAAAAGGAGTGATTGGGTGAGTGTTAGGGAAAGAACAATGGAACTTGAAAGAAAGCAGCTGTCTGCTTATGCCAGCTTTGCCCAAGATGCAGGTGCTCGTGTAAGACAAGAGGAAGACTGTCCGTTGCGCACTCCATTTCAGCGGGATAGGGACCGCATTATTCACTCGAAATCATTTCGTAGGCTGAAACAAAAAACACAAGTGTTTTTATCGCCGGAAGGTGATCACTTCAGAACTCGCCTTACACACACGTTGGAGGTGAGCCAGATTGCCAGAACTATGGCAAGAGCATTGCGCTTTAACGAAGACTTGACCGAGGCGATAGCATTAGGGCATGATTTGGGACACACACCGTTTGGTCATGCAGGTGAGCGTGCACTGAATGTATTGAATCCACAAGGTTTTTCACACAATGAGCAGAGTGTGAGGGTGGTGGAATACCTTGAAAAAGACCATAAAGGCCTGAACTTGACAGAAAAAGTGAGGGAAGGAATAGGCAGGCACACCGGCAAAGAATGGCCGAGCACCCCGGAGGGAAAGCTTGTTCGTTTTGCTGATAGAATCGCATATATCAATCATGATATTGAAGACGCTAAAAGAGCGCAGGTGCTTTGTGATGAGGACTTGCCAAAAGATATTGTGGATATTTTGGGTGACAGTAAGTCAAAGAGGATAACAACACTGATTGTTTCGGTGGTGGAAAACACTAAAGACGATGATGTAGCAATGGCGCCGGCGGTGTATGAGGCATATTTGGCCTTGCATAGGTTTATGTTTGCCACAGTTTATGTGGACCCTGTGGCGAAGTCTGAAGAAGATAAAGTGGAAAAACTGATGAGTGAGCTTTATATGCAGTATAAAAAATATCCTGAGAAATTGCCTCCTTTTTATAGAATTATTGTTGAAAATTCGGGTGCAGATAGGGCTGTTACAGACTATATCAGTGGCATGACAGACAATTTCGCCATTAAGATGTTTGAGGAACTTTTTGTACCCAAGAGCTGGACACTGTAATAGAATGATCAAAAAATGATGAAGGGGTGTGGAGATGGCAATTTCGCAAGAATATTTGGCAGAGTTGTCGCGTCGCACCGATATCACAGAGCTTATACGTGGGTATGTGCAGCTGCGCCGCTCGGGTCGAATGGAGAAGGGTGTGTGTCCGTTTCACAATGAAAAAACACCATCGTTTTATGTGTATCCGGATACTGCTAGTTTTTATTGTTTTGGTTGTGGCGCCGGTGGGGATGCCATCACATTCATGAAGCGCATTTCTAACCTTGATTATGTGGAAGCGGTGAAAGAACTGGCAGCTCGTGTAGGAATGCCGCTACCTGACGAGGATGATTCTGCAGCAAAACAAAGGTCTAGGCTTTTAGCTGCGAATAGACAAGCGGCACGATTTTATGTAGAATGTTTAAATGCCGAAGAAGGAAAGGCAGCTCGCGCATATTTGCGTCACAGGAAGCTTACAGACAAAACAATCCGCAGTTTTGGGCTTGGGTATGCGCCTGATAGTTTTGATGGGATGCGAAACCATTTAAAGAAACTGGGATTTTCAGAAGACGAGCTATTGGCGGCGGGCCTATGTAAACGGGGACAAAAAGGTGGAGTGTATGATGCGTTTCGTGATAGGGTGATTTTTCCTATAATAACTTTGCGTGGTGAAGTGGTGGCATTTGGTGGTCGGATGATGGCAGACGGACGCGGCCCGAAGTATTTAAACAGTAGTGATACACCGGTATTTAAGAAAAGCAGGCATTTGTTTGCGCTGAATATTGCAAAAAAAAGCGCGTCAAAGCGGATGATATTGGCTGAAGGTTATATGGACGCCATTAGTTTACATCAGGCTGGATTTGACACGGCAGTGGCAACACTGGGCACGGCGATTGGCGAAGATCAGGCGAAATTACTGTCAGATTATGCAGAAAAAGTGGTTATATGTTATGATGGTGATGAGGCAGGCCAGCGTGCAACGGCTCGAGCTATAGGCATATTAGAAAAAACAAACTTGAAAGTACAGGTGCTTTCGCTGTCTGATGTGATGGGTCCAAATGCTGAAAAGGCAAAAGATCCGGATGAGTTTATTCAAATGCATGGCGCTGATAAGTTTGATCAGTTACTGAACGAAAGCGCAAATACCATTGAGTATGCCCTCGGTAAGGTGAAAGACAGCTATGATATGTCAACGGAAGATGGGCGAGCGGCATATATAAAGCAGGCGCTGGAAGTTTTGGCGGATATGGCGTTGCCGGCTGAACAAGACATTTATGCAGGTAGAGTAGCGGAAGACACCGGCGTGGCAAAAAACGCGGTGATTTCTCAGCTGGAGATGGTACAGCGGCAAAGGCGAAAGCAGTTTAATCGAAAACGTGATAAGCGCTTGGCACAAGAAGGGATTGCAGCCGGTATAGATGTGCCATATGGTGTAGGTGGCGGTGAAGTGCTTGGAGTGATATTTGCCGAGCAGCAATTGATAGCTGCTTTGATAAAGCATCCAAACGACTATTTGCCGATTGCATTGGAAAAAGTGACTGCCGATAAGTTTTTAGCACCTGAAATGGGACAAACTTACGCTTTGCTATTGCAAAAATGGCAA
>CAYIZZ010000052.1:0-14567 GCA_964367945.1 uncultured Oscillospiraceae bacterium
GAAAAATATTGTGATAAAGTAGCCATTATTAAAGATGGTGTTTTAGTAGATTATTTTGATATGAGCGAGGTTAAAATAAAGCACAAGCAAACAGTTTCATACAAAACAAAAGACGGAAAAAGTGAAATGTTTGAGATTGATAGTGACATAAACGATGTGGTGGCACAGCTACATACGCTGGATCTTGAGTGGCTTGAAATAAAAACAAAAACAGTGGAAGACGAGTTTATAGAATACTACGAGGAGGATAAACAGTCATGAAAAATATTGACTTTAAAAATATATTGAAACTGTGTAGGTTCAATTTATTCACTTCTCGGAAAGTCATTATAGGCTGGAGCATTGCCATTACAAGCATTATGACACTATACATGATTTTATTCCCCTCGGTTAAAGACATGGGCCAGTTAAAGCTGGACAACATGCCACAAGAAGTTCTTCAGTTTGTGGGCATGGAGCAAATGAGTGACCTATCAAACTTCACCACATACTACGGCATGATATTTGCCCTTATTTTAGTGGCGATATCCATATTTTCGGCCACATTTGCCGCAGGGCTTATCACAAAAGAAGAAAAGACAAAATCCATAGAGTTTTTAAGTGCACTAGCTGTAAGCAGACAAGAAATTTACATCTCGAAATACTTCACAGCAACCATAGCAGCAGCCATAGTGCTCACATGTGCAGTGTGCTCAACCATTGTCTGCGGCATGATAAACGGTGGCGAAACATTCGAAATAATGGATATAATAGCCTCAGCCAAAACAACCAGTTTCACCGCCTTGCTTTTTGGGGCAATAGCCTTGTTTTTAGCTTCAGTCAGTAATAAAACAGGTTCCGGTGCAGTAGCAAGTTCTGTGATAATAGCAAGTTATATGCTGGGATATTTAGGCGAGCTACTAGGTGAAGACGCAGAGTTTTTGCTTTATTTCTCACCCTTCATATCACTCAGCGTGGAAAACGCCATAGAAATGGACGATAAATTCATCACCACACTAGCTGTATATGTGGCTATATACGTAGCAGTTTTGGTGGTGGGATGTGTTGCATATAAAAAGCGAGACCTAAAAGTATAGCTCAGGCTACAGATAAAATACCTCTTTCGGCGTCATCTGCAAAATGTCTGCGAGGTTACATACAAACAGTATGCGCCCTCTGCAAAGCCTCCCACACTAGCATCAAAAAAGGCAAAAACGACTTTAGTCGTTTTTGCCTTTTTAAAGTTGTTAAGATTATAAAATAGACCTACATTCCATATAATAGCGTTTGTCTTTTGCATGTCCCATTGAAAATGTCTTTTTAGGTAGCACGCCTCCCAAAGCAACACCTCGGAAAATATCACTTTTAGCGAATGGTGGCATAAGTAGTCCCACAGCTTTTTTCTCGGACACTAATGCGTGTACACTGTCATCACCATGCACGTAATCAACATACATCTCGGGGCTTTCCGCAGCGCATAGTTCTAAAAACGCATCCACACTTCCAACCACCAAAGGCTCTTTTGCGTCGCTTAAATATACGTCTTCTGTCACGTTATCACCACACACTAGTGAAAAATGTTGATCGCCTTCAACATTTGATACAGTGATTCCGTGTTTTTGTGTGTATTGTGAAAGAGCATTTTTAACAGCTTCAGGATCTACGCCAAACACTACCCTATGGATAGGCTCTATAGTAATAGCATCACTTTGGACGTTCTCAAGCTCAACAAGACAATACCTGGCAGGATGATTTTCAAGCTCTTCTTGTGACAGCTTACCCTTAGTTTCTTCCCATAGGGCTTTTGCGGTTGCAAGGCTGTGGTTGCCATCCCCTACCGCTAACGAAAAAGGAGTGGTTTTGCCTTTTGAGGCCGGATACTTTTGATAAAATTCGTTTTCATCTTCAAGCGCAGATAAAGCATTTGATATGGTATCTATGTCGCTTTTATCCGTTACGGCCCAAGCACGAACACTTCCACCGCCAAGCATAAGCGATACATTATACAGTGGCAAAAGCGTATTTTTTTTCTCGGCCAAAGGCTCTATCACAGTTTTTTGGGCATCGTCCACCAAAAGTAAAATGTGTGGACTTTCCAGTTTGGCACCACGACGAACAGCAAGACGCGGCGGTATACGTTCCTCTACAGTGTTTTCAGATGGTCTCACTTTGGGGTGAGTACCTTTTTCATAAGCATATTCTTCAAGATCCACCATGCCGACAAGCCCTTGGCGGGTACCTGAAGATGTTTCTCGCTCGATATAAACAAACCCATTAAAAGAAGATGTTAAAACAGTATCGTGATATGTGAGCATATTAGAGTGAATATCAGAAATACGGCTTTTCACGTTCTCATCTTCTAAATACACCTCTGGCAAAATCATTTGAAAAGTACTGGGTGCATTACCTATTAAATTTTCTACATCGCGCCAATACAAAGGCTCGCTGGTGAATTGATCGCAAGCAATCACAGCCCATTTTTCCAAATCCACATCTTTTTTCGGCAGTAAAATATCAGCAGCTAAAAACATATATATTCCTCGTTTAGGTTTAAATTGCCACCCTGTGGCCGGTTAGTGCGTAAATAGCAAGTGATAAAATTCCGACATAAAGCAGCTTTATAGGCAAACCGCGGAAGGTTTCAGGAACATTATTGTTTTTCATTTTATGTTCACCTTCACTTACAATCAGCACAGCAATCGAATAACCGATGCCACTACCAAGTGCGAAGCCCATAGTTTGCAAGAAGTCATAGTTTTGGCCGGAAGTAATCAAGATAGGCCCAAGGATAGCGTTGTTTAGGCATACCATGGGCAAAATATCCAGCCATTCTTCCTTATTATGTGGGCGAAAAACAAGAACAATCAGCGCCATTACCAAAAGCGCAATCAAAGCGCACACCACAAAAGCAAGTGGGGTCACATAATCTCGGTACCAGTGCTGAGGCTGAGCCAACAGCTGCTGCGCAAAAAAACCAAGCGGGGCACTGATGACATTGCCAACGCATAAAAGCCCGCAGAATATCATACTATTAGTGGCAGAATCACTGACAAGATGAGTGAGACGCGAAACACCAAAACCACGAGTGAAAACAGCATTTTGAACGAAAATAGCAATTACGGCATACGCAAAAAATGTGCCTAAATTTTGTAAAACGATGCTCATGATATCTGTCTCACCCCCGTAAGAATATTTTTCTTGAAGGCTTTCACAAGTCCTCGCCATAAAGCTGTTAAAAAGGCTAACAAAATAAATCCACCTGCAGGCGAAGTAGCCATAGGAAGCAAGCTACCTTCGTATATTTCTATACCATACAGTGTGCCAAGCGCTAAAAGTTCTCTAAGGCCTGCTGTTAAAAATAGTACCAGACAGAACCCGATAGTTGTGATAATACCCTTTTTAAATGATGTGATAATTCGCTCACTTGCAGGGTTAGCATATCTTTTTATGATAAGTGGTTCCAGTACCATAAGCGGAAGATAGATACCGACATTTTGTAGATTATTGCCAAATATGTTTTCCATCAGCATGGCCACTCCGATATAAACTAGCCCGGACACAAGTGCATATACAGGCCCACGTAGATGTTTGCCGATGCGCTGACCAATAAATGTAGCTATTATGCGGGTGGGTGTGAGTAACAGCGCCATACCCACGGCCAGCATCCATGCGTTTTGCAGATTGGTGGCAGGGATAACCACCAGTGCTAAACCAAGCCCTTGCATAACCACGGGGTTATTTAAGAAAATGCGGTCACGGCGTGACAGCCTATCCATATTTTCTGCTAAAAAAAGTATACGATTTTCTCTCATTTAGGCGCCACCTCCATTTTCTTCTCTTTACGGCGGGCCAGTAGGTGATCAATAGCACGATCAAAATATCCGGAAAAAGCATTAACCAACAAAAATCCAAAACAAACGCCCAACTCATAAATACCAAAGTATCTAAACAACATAGTAGCTAGGCCAAGAAAAATACCATACAATATTTGCGAAGTCCAGTTTTTAGGCATGGTGCCAACTTCTGAGGCAAGAAAAACAGCTGCAAAAATAATGGCACCGGAAAATAGCTCAAACTTTACCACCTGCAGGCGCACCCAAATATCTTGTGGCCATGTGGCAAATGATATTTCAGTATAACGAGGAAAAATAAATGCAATTACTGCGACGGTTCCAAGAAAAAACAAAGGAGCCCATAACTCCATGCGTTTTCTCAAAAGTAAATACACCGCACATGCTAAAATCACTAAAGAGCAACCCACACCCATTGGTCCGGCATAATTACCTAGCAACAAGTTCCATAAGTCTATGCCGGGCAAGCCGCCGTTGCGTAAAGTCAAAGATGGGCCCTGAACCAGCTCGACGCCTTCAAATGACCACATTGATAACAATCTCTCAAAAGATGGAAAAGGCCTGGAAAGCCATCCGGAAGGTGCAGGATAACTTAATATTTCTTGTGGCCAGCTGACTGCCGCCACACAAAACCCGACAGCCGCAGGATTGAAAGGATAACTACCATATCCGCCAAAGGCTTCTTTGCCCACTAATATAGCTACCAGTACTGCAACTATAACTATAGCAAAACGTACATTTGCAGGCATTAAAAGCACTAATATCAACGCAATACTTATCGAAGAAATTTCGCTGCTGTCATGAGGGCGAGCGCGCAACACAGAAGAAATGCGATCGGCCAATAAAGCGGTAACAACAGCTACCAGGCCAAGTAATAATGTGCGTGGCCCATAAAAAAAGAACGCCATTAAAAACACCGGCAATGTCATAAAAATAAAATCGCGATGTAAGGCGTTACCTTCATGTATTTTTTTCTTTTTTGCCATGTTTGCTCCTAAACTGAACCTATATGGTACATTTGAATTTATAACTATGCCATGGATTTTAATGTTTTAACCACAGCGGCAGGATCTTCTGCACCAAATATGCTGCTGCCGGCAACCAGAATATCTGCACCTGCTTTGGCACAAATAGCAGCAGTCTCGTCGTTGATACCGCCGTCCACCTCTATAAGTAAAGAAAGGTTTTGTGCAGTTGCTTCTTTTTTGATGTCTGATATACGCTGTGCAGACTCGGGAATAAAAGCTTGGCCGCCAAAACCCGGCTCCACACTCATAACCAAAACAAGATCACAAAGTGGAAGTAAAGGGAAAATCTCTTCCAAAGGAGTTTTGGGCTTTATGGAAAGACCGGCCTTGCATCCGATAGCACGTATAGCCTGCAAAGTTTCTTTCACAGGACTATCTGACTCATAGTGTATAGTGATGCTGTCGGCGCCTGCTTTATAAAATGGTTCAATATATTTTTGTGGATCAATAATCATTAAATGCACATCATAATAAGCTTCAGGCAAGGCCTTTGCCAAGCATTGTAGCACAGGTATACCTATCGATAAATTCGGAACAAATACACCGTCCATAACATCAAAATGCAACCAACGATTGTCGGGTGTTACAACTTTTCTACAATGTTGCTCTAAGTTGGCGAAATCAGCTGAAAGTATAGATGGGGCTATTTCTACCATAATACTCAATCCCTTCTGCAACCGATATATAACCGGTATTTTGCTTTGAAATATAGTAATTGTGAAAAACAGAAAAACTTCTGCCATAAAACATAACAAATATGTTTTGTGGCAGAAATATGTTTTGGTTATTTTATTTGCACATTCGCATCTGCCATTTAACGAATAAAAGTATTTTACACCATATTGTCAGCAATGGCAAATTTCATATAATATATTGCTTGTATTTTATCGGTTAGATGTAGCAGATATAGTGTTATTATTTGTGTTGCCGACGCCCATAGGCAAGCTAAATGAAAATGAAGCATATTTACCTTTTTCACTTTCGGCCCATATACGGCCACCCATAAGCCCTAGCAAGATTTTAGAAATATGTAACCCTAAACCTGCGCCACGTGAATTGAAGTTACGGCTTTTATCGGCCTTATGAAAACGATTGAATATATAATTCAATGTAGTGGGTGACATTCCTATACCGGTGTTGTGGATGGTAGTTATCACTTCGTTGCCTTCTGTGCGAACATTAACAGTGATAACACCACCGTTATCTGCAAACTTTATAGCATTATCTACTATGTTGAATAATATCTGATGAATAAAATCTTTATCACATTTTACCAGCACAGGCTCATCACAAACTAAACCAACCACTTGCAAGTTTTTTTCTTCCAAACCCTTTTCAGAGGTCAAAAATACTGATGTGATAGATTCCCACAAATTAAAAGTGATAATTTCGGGTATATATTCGCCCACTTCCAAACGAGCAATATCAAGCATGTTTTTTGTCAGACGAGCCAAGCGACCTACCTCGTCACTAACTACTTCCAAGTAATTTTCACGCTGCTCCAGTGGAATAGTTCCATCAAGCATACCGTCTATGAATCCTTTAATGGTGGTCATAGGTGTGCGTAGTTCATGCGCAATGTTACCCATAAAACTGCGCCTGGATTTATCGGCAGCTTGCACAGAGCTAGCCATTTCATTGATGATGATAGCTAGCTGAGCCAGTTCATCGTCACCCTCTACAGGTACGCGAACACTATAATCACCCTCGCCGAAACTGTTGGCCACATCGGCTATTTTACTCAAAGGTGCAATAGTATGTCTGGCCAGCATCAGCGCTATTATACCTGAAGGTATAAGAATAACAAGTGCAACAATTAAAAATGTTGTTATAAGGCTTTGTAAATAATCGAGTATTGCACTGTTTTTATAAGCTGCTAAAATAAAACCCACTTCGGTTCCATTTTCATTTATAAGTACCCTGCCAAAAGTGTAGTGGCTTGTTTCATACAGTCCGTTTAAATACTTATTATCGCTTATAAATCCATCTTGGCTCATCTGTAAAAGAAAGGCTTGGTCTAAAACCAGGCCCATATCGGGAGCGCCTTCACCGGAAGAATATTGTATCATTCCGGTTGTGTCCACAATAAATACCTTAGCGCTTGTAACATACGCCATATCATTAATACTATGTAAGTTTTCAGCAGATAAAAGATCATATCCGTCTGATTTAACATTATCAGCAACAGTCAAAGTGATATCTGATAATATTTCTCGTTCGTTTTCACGAAAGTGTCCCACGCCAACAATACTTTGTATTACACCCATACCAAGCACGCTAACAAAAACCACAATGGTAATGGATATAAAAAAGTAGTATCGAATAGATTTCGATTTCATAATACACCGTATCCAGTTTAGTCGATCGGTTTAGGTTCATCATACGGCGTAGGAGAGTATTAGTAGCAAAATTAGCTTTCTTTTACTTCAAATTTGTATCCCACACCCCATACCGTTTTTAGACTCCATTCATCACTAGCATTGTCCATTTTTTCTCGTAGGCGTTTGATATGCACATCAATAGTTCTTGAATCACCGTAATATTCAAAACCCCAAACTTCATCTAAGAGCTGATCTCGAGTAAACACGCGGCCCGGGTGACATGCCAGAAAATAAAGCAGTTCCATTTCTTTGGGAGGTGCTTCCACCACTTCATTTTTCACTTTCAGTTCATACTTATCAAGGTTTAAATCAAGGTTATCAAAACGAATGTGCCTTTCTACTTCGCCATCTTTTGTAGATGTGCCGGTGCGGCGAAGAACAGCCTTAATACGAGCCACAACTTCTTTAGTGTCAAATGGCTTCACGATATAATCATCTGCGCCTAGCTCAAGCCCAAGCACTTTATCAAAAGTTTCGCCTTTTGCCGTGAGCATGATTATAGGAACTTCGCTGATGGCTCGGATTTTACGACAAGCCTCCCACCCATCTTGGACAGGCATCATAATATCCAAAAGGATAATATCTGGCAAATAATTTTTGAAAATTTCAAAAGCGGCATGACCATCGTATGCAATCCTGCAGTCGTATTGTTCTTTTTCTAAATATAGTCGCAACAACTCGCAAATATTTTTATCATCATCAACAATCAAGATTTTCTTATCAGCCATTTATCTTCACCCTTTCGACATATCTGTCAAAAAATCTTCTTTAACAGTATTATACATAATTTTTTCAGAAATTTCTACAAATATAACAAAATTTTCAATTTATTTTATAAAAATAGCATTTTGCATATACAGAAACCAGGATAATTTATGTAAATGGACAAACAAAACTGCATATGATATTATAAAAAAAGATTTTAAATGGGGGAAGTAGAAGTGCTATTTAATTCTATTCATTTTTTATTGTTTTTTCCCATTGTATGTATTATGTATTTTGTGTTTCCACACAAGATACGGTGGGTGTGGCTTTTAGTTGCCAGTTACTACTTCTATATGTCGTGGAATCCGCAATATGCGCTATTGATAGCTTTTTCTACAGTTGTCACTTATATTAGTGGGTTACTTATCGAAAAAACAAACCAAAAAGAAGCTGCAATAAGTGATAAATTGAAAAAAATATGGGTGTCGCTGAGTTTTATCATAAACTTGGCTATTTTGTTTTTTTTCAAGTATTTTCCGTTTGCGCTTAGTAATATTAATGCTGTTTTGGCACAAGTTGGCATCACTGCCATCACACCCTCGTTTGATGTTCTTTTGCCGGTGGGGATATCGTTTTATACCTTTCAGGCGCTTAGCTATACCATGGATGTATATCGCAAAGAAGTGTCCGCTGAAAAAAATTTATTTAAATATGCATTGTTTGTGTCGTTTTTTCCGCAACTTGTGGCTGGCCCAATAGAACGAAGCAAAAACTTGTTGCACCAAGTACATGAAAAGCATACCTTTAGCTTTTTACGAATGCGTGATGGCCTTTTGCTGATGCTTTGGGGGTTTTTCCAAAAAATGGTTATTGCCGACAGGGTGGCTATTTTGGTGAACACTGTTATTGGCGAGTATCAGTTTTATAAAGGCACAGAGCTGGTGGTGGCTATGCTATTGTTTGCTGTGCAGATATATTGCGACTTCTCCGGATATTCTGACATTGCCATAGGTGCAGCACAAGTGATGGGATTTAAGCTGATGGATAACTTCAAGCAACCATATTTTGCCACATCAATCAGGGAATTTTGGCATCGATGGCATATTTCTTTGTCTACTTGGTGTAGGGATTATTTGTACATTCCACTGGGTGGAAGCCGCAAAGGTAAATGGCGGGCACGCTTGAATGTAATGATAACATTTTTAGCCAGTGGACTTTGGCATGGTGCGGCGTGGAGCTTTGTTATATGGGGTGCCTTACACGGAGCATTTCAAATCATCGGCGAGATGATAAAGGGGCCTAAAGATCGCTTATGTAAAAGCCTTCGCATACCCACGCATTCGTTCTCGTTTAAGCTGTGCCAAGGAATATGCACGTTTTTGTTGGTGGATTTTGCCTGGATTTTTTTCAGAGCTCCGGGTGCAAAAGCGGCTTTTTCTATCATACACAGCATGTTTTCCACCTTTAACCCATGGGTATTAGTCGATGGCTCGCTGTATACGATGGGTCTCAGCAGACTGGAGTTTTCCATAATGTTGTTTTCGGCAGCAATATTACTGTTTGTAAACATATTGCAAAGAAAATACAACGTGCGTGAGATGTTAAGCCGTCAGATAATATTGTTTAGATGGCCGATATACTTTCTTGGCATATTTGCTGTGATAGTTTTTGGCGTTTATGGGCCGGGATATGATGCCGCTAATTTTCTGTACTTCCAATTTTAAGGGGATCTTATCATGAAAGTGAAGATGACATATATCTTCAGTACCATTGCTTTTTTATTGGTGCTTGTTGTTTTATTTTCTGCTGTAAGTTTTGTTATTTGCGAAAAACCTTTGAGTTTTTACAATAAAGAAAAAGATACAGTGGATGTTGTGATGCTGGGCAACAGTATTTCTTATTGCTCTGTGAACCCTGCGGTTCTGTGGCAAGAGGAAGGTATAGCAGCATATGATTTGGGCGTTCCACTGACAAGTATCGGAACACTTTATTATTACATGGTGGATTTCTTAAAGACACAGTCGCCCAAGGTTGCTGTATTGGAAGCATATGTCATGGAAACTCTTCAGCCACAAAAAAGCATGGAGTTTATGCCATTTTCTAAAAATAAAATAGATGCAATACAGTATGCATATGAAGAAAACTGGACAGAGTATATTTTTCCGCTTTTTCGTCAGCACGGAGGATATAAAGGTATAAATGAAGAGTCTTTCAAAAATGATGAAGACCCACTGAATGGATATTATTTTATTCCGGTAGCGGATACACCTGTAGAGCCCTTAGATCATCGTGAATATACCACTGCGCCTGAAGAGAGTGCTATATCGCAAGAGTCTTTATACTATTTTGAGTTACTGCTGGCTTTATGCGAGGAAAACGATGTGGAACTGCTAGTGACACACCAGCCAACACTACTCTTGAATCGCACTTACTCAGATGCCGTTGCCGAGCTGTGTGCACAAAACGATGTGAAGTTTATCGAGTATGTCGACATAGAAGATAAAATAGGTTTTGATATGAAGGCGGATATGGCCGACGGTGCACACATGAACTATTTGGGTGCAGAAAAAATAACAAAGTATCTGGGTGAAGTGTTGGTTTCAGAATATGGCATAGAAAACAGAAAAGGCCAGCCAGCGTATCAGGCATATGAGCAGGACAGTCAAGTGTATTATCGAATGAAAAATGCAGAGGAATTGAAGTCGGAATCCACACTTAGCGGATACTTGCAAAAGATCAATGATGAGAACTATACAGCTGCTATTGCTGCAATTATTTTGGATGAAACGTCAGTAACCTCAAATGTTCAAACTGCTTTAAGTGAGCTTGGTTTTATGGGAATGCTTGTGGATCAAACATATTATTCGTATATTGCTGTAAGGGATGGGAATACACCGACGTATGAGTCTCTTGTTCCAAATAGCCAGTCTCATCTTAGCGGCATGGAAAATATACGCCTTGAAATAGACTGCAATTACCCTGCAAACATAGTTAATATTCAAGTGGACGATATCAGTTATGGAATGCCGTTTGGAAAAGGCATGCAGATAGTAGTGTATGATAAAATACTAAAAAAAGTGGTAGATGTTGCCAACTTTGAAGCCACGGATATACAAACACGGGTGTTGTGATAGAAAAGAATTTATACAATAGGTTTTGTGGATGTTTTAATATAAAGCAAGCAAGCTTAGGGATGGTTAAAAGAGGGTTTAGTTATGACATATGATTTGCACATTCATTCTTGTTTATCACCTTGCGGTGAAGACGATATGACACCTGCAAACATAGCGGGATTTGCAAAGCTTAATGGAATTGATTTGATTGCAGTGGCGGACCACAACGCTGCGGATAATTTGCCGGCTACAGAAAGAGCATGCACAGCATATGGAGTAAAGCTGCTACCGGCAATAGAGGTGACCACCGAAGAAGAAATTCATATATTAACCTACTTCCCCACAGTGGAAGCAGCCCTTGAAATGGGACGGAAAATCGACGAAAAAATGATGAACATACCGTATGACAAAGAAATTTGGGGCAGGCAGCTGGTGATGGATGAACACGACAATATCATAGAAGAAAAACCAAAACTACTTTCGGCGGCCATAGGCATGGATATATATGAAGTAAAAAAAACGTGTGAAAGCCTGGGTGGAATAGCTATACCGGCACATGTGGACAAAGATGCAAACTCACTGTTATCAGTGCTTGGTTTTGCGCCGGAGGACTTACCATTTGAGGTGTACGAAGTGAAACGTCCGGAGCACAGCTTGCAAGCTTTGGTAGATTCAGGCCGACTACCCAAAGTGAAAGAGTATCTAACAAGTTCGGATGCACATCAGCTATCGGATATTGCAGAATTTCCACGCCGGCTTTTGCCGGATAGCTGCTTGCTTCGGTTATTAAAATGAGAACAAAATATAAACTCAGGCCAAAGCAAAATACAGTTTAAATTTTTTATAGTAGGTTTAAAATAATCACGGTAGAGATTATTTATATTATATGGTATACTTATGCCACAAAGTATAAATTTTTATGGTGCGGATCCATACGGTATATTTATAAATGTTTAAGCTTTGGCACGATATACCGAAAAATTTATAATAAAGCAAGAGATAAATGAAAGTAAAAATTGGCAATTACATATGTTGCCCAAACAGATAGGATATATATGACCTTTGATGATTTAGCTTTGGTTTCTCCGCTACTGAAAGCGGTGAAACAAGCAGGATATACTGCCCCAAGCCCTATTCAGCAAAAAGCCATACCACCGGTGCTGGAAGGAAAAGACCTGCTTGGATGTGCGCAGACAGGCACAGGAAAGACAGCAGCTTTTGCATTGCCGATACTGCAAAGGTTGTGTGAAAATGAGCAAAAAGGTAAAAATAAAATTCGTTGCTTGGTGTTGACTCCCACAAGAGAGCTGGCACTGCAAATAAAAGAAAGCTTTGATTTATATGCAAAGCATGTGCCGCTAAAATCCACTGTTATTTTTGGCGGTGTTAGCCAAAGACCACAAGTGGCTCTGTTAAAGCGTGGAGTGGATATTTTGGTGGCCACGCCGGGCCGTTTGAACGACTTAATAGCACAAGGATATATCAAACTTGGAGATGTAGAAATTTTTGTGCTGGATGAAGCGGATCGGATGCTGGACATGGGCTTTGTAAATGACGTTAAAAGGGTGATACGTCAGCTGCCCAAAGAACGCCAAACATTGTTTTTTTCAGCCACCATGCCGAAAGAAATTGTGTCATTAGCAAACAGCTTGCTAAAAAATCCGGCCAAGGTGTTTGTCACACCTCCATCTACCACGGTGGAAAAGATAGAGCAATATATTTATAAAGTTGAGAAAAAGAATAAAAAACATCTGCTGGCAAAGTTACTGGAAAACACTGATATTACAAGTGCGCTGGTGTTTACCAGAACAAAGCACGGCGCCGATAAAGTAGTGCGAGACTTAAAGCGTGAAAACGTAGTGGCAGTGGCTATTCACGGAAACAAGAGCCAAAATGCTAGGCAAACTGCGCTGGCTCAGTTTAAAGATGGCACAGCACGTGTGATGGTAGCAACTGATATTGCCGCACGTGGAATTGATATCAGGCAGTTATCGCATGTGTTTAACTATGATCTTCCAAACATGCCAGAAACGTATGTTCATCGCATAGGGCGCACAGGCAGAGCAGGCAATGAAGGCATTGCCATTAGTTTTTGTTGCGCCGAAGAACAAGAACATTTAGATAGTATTGAAAAGCTGATTGGATTTTCAATCACAGAAAAACAAGATAACTCCCTGCAGGTGAATGACGGGGAGCAAAAAGAGAAAATAATAAAAAATATTAAAAAGGAAGTGAAAGAGAAGTCGTTGTTACTGCAAAAAAGCATAAAAAACCAGAAGCCGGAACAAAAGTCTTCTCGAGAAAAACAAATGGAAAACAAAAAGAAATCTACCGCTGATACAAAGCGGAACACAAAAAGAAACAACAAGCCAAACCAGAACACCGATAAAAACGAAGCGCAAGGTAAGTCAGGTAAAGCAAATACACCAGTGCGCTCGAAAAAACCTCAATCAAAAAATGCACGCACTCAACGAAATAATGCGCAGAATCCGTATGAAAATCGTACAGGCGGAAATGCTATAGTGTATAAACGGCCGGCATGGAGTACATCGCAAAAAGATGAAGCAAGCGAAAATAAGGAAAGTTTTGACACATCTCGCCCAAACACAAAACGTAGCAAAGGGAAAAATCGCAACCCAAGACAAGGCGGCGATAACTTCACACAAAAAAGGCAAAAAGATACACCGCCACAAATCAAAAAAAATGAAAAAGGTATCTTTGATTTTTCAGAAGAAGAGCTGGCAAAAGACACATCTTTGCGCCTTATCAGCACTGAGGCTCCCAGTGAAGTGAAATATGCAAGCTTTGAAGAATATTTAAAGAAGAATTAAAAAATTCAAGCAGTAGATGTATTGATTTGATAAGCAAAATTAACAAATAAAAGTCAAAATATTTATATTGAAATGCTATAACTGCTACAAACAGAAGAGAAAGCAACAAAATGTCATTTTCAATAAAAGAAACACAAGTGGCAAAAGGTGTGGCGATTATTTTGATGGTATACCACCACTTGTTTTTTGATAAAGCAATATCAGAGCCATATGGGATTATTGTGCCATTAATTGGTGAAGAGCTATGGTATCAAGGCGCACAGCTTGCAAAGGTATGCGTGGCTGTGTTTGTATTTTTGTCGGCTTTTGGGATAGCAAAGGCTACAAAAAAATGGCGCAAAAAAAATATTACACAGCGATATAAAGATGTACAAATAGCCGGATACACGATCAAAAGATACATCTCGGTGATGGCAGGTTTTTTGTTTGTGTTTGTGATAACGGTGTCAGCATCGTACCTGTTTCACAGCACCGGCATAGGCCTTACTAATCCAAACGGGGTATATGGTACCGGTCTTTATGGGGTGCTATATTTGTTGCTGGATGGGCTGGGGTTGTCTTTTATATCAGGGAATGCTACGCTAAACCCTGAGTGGTGGTACATGAGTATTGCCATTTTGATTGTTTTCACCATGCCGTTGTTCTTACAGTGGTATGAAAAAAGTGGGATAATAAGCTG
>CAYIZZ010000053.1:0-14423 GCA_964367945.1 uncultured Oscillospiraceae bacterium
AAGCACTTTCCAAGGGTATTGCACTACGTGAAGGTGTGTATGCTATGTACTCCGGGCCAAACTACGAAACCCCGGCAGAGATCCGCATGTTCCGTGTTTTAGGCGCCGATGCCGTTGGTATGTCCACTGCACCTGAGGCTATAGTTGCCGCACACGCAGGCATGCAGGTGATAGGCATTTCGTGCATCACCAATATGGCCGCAGGCGTACTTGACCAAAAGCTCGACCACTCCGAGGTTGTCGAGGTTGCAAACCGTGTAAAAGGTGAGTTTTTACAGGTTGTTTCGCTTGCCATTGACATATGTGCAGAACCTGCAATGTAATTGATACCTGTATTGACACCAATATGTAGCTGTATATAGTTTTATATATCTAATAGCCCACAGTACATTTTCGTAATGCGCTGTGGGTTTTTGTTATGTTTAAAATTTATTCGTTAGTTTCACATCGGGTTGGCTAGCAAACCTGATGTGAAACGACCTCGTTTTTATTTAGCCCAAAGCCCTAAAACTTCATCAGTGCGTTTTGCAAGGCGATAGCCTTACACGACATACTTCCTCATCTGTAGAACTTTTGGCGGTATAAAAAATTCACAGAACCTATTTTTAGTAAATTTTGTACTAGACAAGGCAGACGAGCGCAGGGTACTTTTGGTATTGCAGGTGAGGATAACGCCATATCACGCATGAATTTACCAAAAATAGGCGGGTTCGGATTACATAGGCTTGGCTGACCGAAATAAACTAAAATATACAGTGACTGAAACTGTTTTCAGGCACAAAAAAACCGACACATCGGATTTGAGTCCGAAATGTCGGCTAAAAAAGCAAATTTAATATTAGTTGTTGTAATCTACATCATGCTCCCAAATTGTTCCATCAGTAGCGCTGATTGTATATTCGTACTCTGTTCTATCGATTACCCATTCAACTTCATATTCGGCATGGCCATCGTCAAAGTCAAACTGGCATTTGATGGGACCGGCTTCGCTTTCTGTCACGCCTGCATGTGCCAGCGCTATAGCTGTAGCCTCGGTTTCGCCGATATACTCGGCTGAAGCAGATGCATCAGATGCTGTTGCAGGTGGCGCATCATCATAGCTTTCCATGTCATAGTCGTAGCTTGTGATCTCACCGCTTACTGCGTTGATTTCATAGTCATACTCGGTTGTGCCATCCCAGAACTCTACCTCATACTCTGCAATACCATCGTCGTGATCCAACTTGCACAGCATATGCGAAACGTCGGCTTCATTCAGTTCTGCATGTGCAAGTGCGATGGATTTGGCTTCGGCTTCACCAATGTAGTTTTCGTTAGTGCTTGTTGAAATTTGCGATGATACGTCAGTTGATGTGGGTGCGGATACAGATGCAGCTGGCTCGGAAATCGGTTGTGAGGCCTCTGAGGCGGATGTGGGTTCTGCAACCGCAGTGTTATCACAGCCGGCAAGAGCCACTGTAAGTAAAGCAACACAAGAAATGATGCCGATTGTTTTAAATGTAATTTTTGATTTCATAGTAATATCTCCTTAAATTTTGTTCGTATTTACATTTGGTACTTTTAGTTTATACCTTGAAAATTAAAGTAACATTAAAGCTGTAAGATTTTTTGGATTATTTTTGGTGTTCAGTTATCACAGGCAGTGTCTGTGCAAATTCTGCAGATGTGTCTTCGTTTTCAGCCGCTAGATGCTCTTTTGAACTGCCCATAAAGCCTTTGGCAAATGCCCATATTGCCGCTATCGGTAAAGCTATGGCGATGATTAAGAAAAATTCTTCCTCATCGGCTAAAACAAAACCCCCCACGCTCATCACTGCTAAAAATATGCCCAGTAGCATAAACTTCACATTGTTTGTCATTTTTATTTATCCTTTCTTTGATATCTTTTTTGTCTATGAAAAACCACTTTATAGCTCAGCTTGATTTTCCAATAACTAAATTATAAAGTGGTAAAATTAAAATGACATTAAAGAAAGCTGTAAAGTTTATTTTGGGAATATTACAGTGAATAAACTACCTTTGTCAGGCTCGCTTTCAAGCTCGATTTTTGCGTTGTGAAGTTTTGCGATTTGTGACACCATAGATAGCCCTAAACCCATATTTCCATGCTGGCTTGCCGTGCGTGAGCTATCCACTTGATAAAATCTGTGCCAAATCTTTTCCTTGTGCTCTTCAGCTATTCCGATGCCATTATCTTTAACGGATAATTTGATTTCAGCAGTGGTTTCAGAAAGTGTGACGTGAGCGTGTGCAATAATGTTTTCCTTTTTATAAGAGAAGGAATTACTTATTAAGTTTGTGAGAAGCCTGCTAATCATAGCCTGATCAAACACTCCGTTTATATTAGGTGAAACATCATATGTCAGTTTAGTGTCGGAATTTGCAAGTATGATGTGCTCTTCGCAAACTTCATGCACAAGCTGGCTGAGATTTATCTGACGAAGCTCTGCTTTTTGGGTGCCTCTGTCAAGGCGTATTAAACTTAGCAAATCAGATATGAGCGTTGACATCTTTAATGCTTGTCTTTGCACTGTTTGAAGTGCGTCTTCTTTATCTTCAGGAGTGATGTTTTCGCCAATGGCATACTCACACTGTGCTAAAATAACGGCGGTTGGTGTTCTAAGTTCGTGAGAAACGTCTGAGGTGAATTGTTTTTCTGCTTCAAACGCGCCTTCTAAACGCTGAAACATTTTATCGAATGTTTCAGAAAGTTTGCGAATTTCGGGACTTCCACCTTGCAAGTCGATACGCAAAGCCAGATTTTCGCTCTCGCTTATTTGCTCGGCTGTATTTACAATTTTGTCTATGGGACGAAAGGTACTTTTAGCGATGAAATAGCATCCGATTGCGCCCAAAATCACAAAAAATGGTAAAGAAAATAACGCTGTTTGTAAAATACTGTTTGTGGCGCTTGCAACCTCATCCACAGCGATAACCCCACGTATCCATACAAGAGAGCGCGAGTCCTCCACCGGCGCTAGCCTGTCATAGATGTAATACAGTGTTCCATCCGCGGTAAACTCGGTGGTTTCTTTGTCTGAAAATGGATACGTGGCGATACCTTCTTCCGGGAAATCACCCTTTATATATTCACCGTCTTGTGAATATAATAGCGTGTACACGCCTTTTTTGAAAAAGTCCACATCATCGGTGTCAAGCTTGCCGTCGTCAAACTCAAGCTCGCCGGAGTTATCATCAACCACTTCGGTTAGCTGTGCTATGCTGTTTTCCAAAATAATGTCATCACTTAGCGAGAACATCATGCCAATCAAAACACTTGCCATAAGTAGCATGAGGAATGTTGTGAAAAGGGTGAGCCTTATTTTTGCTGATACTTTTTTCATAAATTCTCCCGAAGCACGTAGCCGCTTCCTCTAACTGTGTGAATAAGTTTTTCATCAAAATCGCTGTCAATCTTTTTTCTAAGGTATCTAATATATACGTCCACGACATTTGTGCCACCTTCATAGTCGTAGTTCCAAATATGACTTTCGATTTTTTCTCTCGACAGTACAATTCCGACATTATACATCATATATTTCAAAATGGCATACTCTTTTGCGGATAGATTTATCACAGTATCGCCACGCTTTACAACATGTGAGCTAATGTCAAGTGATAAGTCGGCAACAGATAGTATATTTGCGGATTTTCCGGATTTCAGCCTTGTCATCACACGAATACGAGCCATCAGCTCCTCGAAAGAGAAAGGCTTCACAAGGTAATCATTTGCACCCAAATCAAGACCCTTTACTCTATCCGCCACGGCATCTCTTGCTGTTAGAAATATCACAGGAGTATCGATACATTTCACTCGCATTGCTTGAAGCACCGAAAAACCGTCTTGTTTTGGCATCATAACGTCAAGTATTATTACGTCATAATCAGTGCTGATAATGTAATCAAGAGCAGTTTCTCCGTCAAAACAACTATCAACGGCATAACTCTCTGATGTCAATTTTTTTGTGATGATTTTATTCATGTCTCTTTCATCTTCGGCAAGTAAAATCCTCATAAGCAAGCCTCCTTAAATATACTATTGTAAGTAATATAGCATACATTTATTAAAATTTGATTAAAGAAACAGATGTTGGCTTGATAAAGAAAACTTGAAAAACACAAAACCTTAAACAAGGATTGATTTTTATATTATAAAACGATAAAATTAATTTAGTATATATTTAATGGGTTTGCAAGATAGTTAAAGCTGAAAGGATAGTAATTGATGATAGAAAATTATGTTATAGGTCTTGATTTTGGCACAGAGTCTGTGCGTTGTGTTATATGTAACGCTAAAAACGGTGAGATGATCTCGCAGGCAGACTCGATATATAAAAGATATGAAAAGGGTCTTTATTGCTCTAGTAAAGATAATGTGTTTAGGCAGCATCCGCTGGATTATATTGACAGCATGACCGAGTGTATAACCACAGCACTTGCTCATGTATCTGATGCTATCCGAGAGCAAATAACAGCTATTGGTATAGATACTACCGGCTCCACTCCGTGCCCTGTTGATGCAAATGGAACTCCGCTGGCTTTGTTAGAAGAATTTGCGGAAAATCCAAACGCAATGTTTTTTCTTTGGAAAGACCATAGTGCCTTAAATGAAGCAAAAGATATAAATGAAAATTTTGCAAGCGGAGATATAAGCTACACAAAATATCAAGGGGAATATTCAAGCGAATGGTTCTGGTCGAAAATATTATACGCCGCTCGTAATGACTCTGCAGTTGATAAAGCGTGCGCAACTTGGGTTGAACATTGCGACTGGATGGTTGCGGAACTTTGCGGAGATACCAGCCTTGAAAACCTTACTCGATGTGCTTGTGCTGCTGGGCATAAGGCTTTGTATCATAGTGAGTGGAACTCTTTGCCGGACGAGAAAAATTTAGAACAACTTCACAAAGGCTTGTCCAAAATAGCGAAAAACTATAACCTTCCACCAAAGCCATGCGGTGCTTTAGCAGGAGTGATAAGCGTTGAGTGGTCAAAGAAGCTAAATCTTCCACAAAACACCAAAATTGCAATAGGTGCACTTGATGCACATACGGGAGCAGTGGGTGCTGGCATTAGAGAAAAAACTATTGCTATGGCTGTCGGCACATCATCGGTATGCTTAGCAGTGGCAAGAGCCGGCGAAGTAGAGCCATCAAAAATCGTACATACAAGCGGTGTGGCGGAAAACTCCGTTATACCGGGGTATATAGGTATCGAGTCTGGCCAGGCAGCTTTTGGAGATATATTCGCATGGCTAAAGTCTTTGTTGCTGTGGCAAGTCACAAGCAGCGACATAATATCAAGCTCAGACAAAAAGAAACTAAGCGACAACATTCTTGCAGAACTTGAAAAACAAGCAATAATCCGCACCGAAGAGTCCGGTGTACAGTTTGATGTGTTTGCAACAGACTGGTTCAACGGTAGGCGCTATCCTTACCCTAACGAAAGCGAAACAGCCACAATTTCCGGACTGCGCCTTCATAATGATGCAGTAGATATCTACTGTAGCCTTGTAAGGGCTGCTTGCTTTGGCATGGCAAATATTATAGGCAGTTTAAAAGATGAAGGTGTTTTGATTGAAAGAATAATCGCCACAGGTGGAATTTCGCAAAAATCTTCGTATATAATGCAGACAATCAGCGATATCACAGGCCTTTGCGTTTCGGTTCCCATTGCACAGCAAATAACAGCCCTTGGCGCCGCAATTTATGCAAGTGTTGCAAGTGGTGCACACAAAGATGTAGAATCAGCACAAAGAGCTATGTGCTCAAAGGAAATAATAGAATATAGGCCAAACCTTAGCAACACAGCGATATATGCAAAAGCGCTAAAACACTATCGAACACTTTATAACCTTAATCTCACTGTATAAATAATCCACCACCAACAAAAAGTTTGTTTTTACTCCACCGGCAGTGAAAACAAGCTTTTTTTATAATAGTTATACCCTAAATTACAAGATTACAAGATATTTGCAATGAAAACTATATCTAGTAGCAGTATAAAATTTACTGATTTTTGACGGCTGAATCAGTATGATTATTTTGTAATAAATTTTTAAATAAATAAGTATATACTATTTGAATAAATGTGATAAACTCATATGATGGGGTGAATTTAATGAAGTTACAAAAAGATGAAAAGTTAGTATTGATTATTATCACAGCGTACACTTTAGCGGCCACTATGGTTACAACTTTTGCGAATGTGTATTTGCTTGATTATACAAACAGCTATATAGTAATAAGCATTTATTCAATAGTTAGATATGGCACTTTGGCTGTTGGTGCAGTAGTGTCGGCGAAACTATCTAGGTATTTGAAAATGTCCACGTTAATGATGGTTGGCTTAGTCTTGATTACTTGCGCTGTTGTTTTTCTTCTTCAAACTAAAGATTTGATTATTGAAAACCACAGTATTATTTATCTTGTGGGTTTAATATGGGGCGCAGGGGAAGGTTTCTTTTGGATTTCGCTAAACACGCTGATACAGATATGCACAAAACCTCAGACAAGAGGTCCTTACCTAGGTGTATATGCAGCACTTGCGAGTCTTGCGAATATTTTTGCACCACTAGTATCAACACAAATATTATTAATGTATACAGTTGAAATAGAAGGCTACTATACTATGTTCAGGATGGCCATAGGTGTTTTTGTGTTCATTACTTTTGTTGCTATGTTGTTTAATGTGAAGAAATTGCCATTAAAGTTTTCACTTATAAATTGTTTTAAAGATGTGAAAGACAGCTATGAGTGGAGATATGTTGTGGTTGCTCAGTTTTGGTTTATGTTTAGGGATGCCGCGTCGATTTCCTTGACGGGACTGCTCATTTATGAGGCTATTGGCAGTGGATCAGCTTATGGGAGACTGCTGACTGTTTTTTCGATTTTAGGAACAATATCCAATCTGGTGGTTGGTAAACTGGTGAAGAAACATAATAGAATTAAATTTTTAGTAGTTGGAAGCATATGCTTGTTTATCAGTGGTATATCCTTGGTGATGCTAAGAAACGAATTGGGTGTTTATATTCATGGTTCTTTTCAGTATGTATTTTTGCCGTTTGTCACAACGCCATTTTCTATTATTGCAATGAATATTATAACCGATTATATGAAAACAGAAAACGTGATTGGCAGAACAGTAAGTCGAGAAATAATGACCGGTTTTGCCAGGGTGATTGGAATGATTATTTTTGTTGTATTGTTAACTGTTTTCCCGGGTAGACTGGGTATGGATATATCGCTGGTTGCAATTTATAGTTCATGCATCGTGTTTGCTATATACACATACAAGTATGACGTGAAAAAACATCCCAGAAATAAAAAACAACATATCAGGTGATAAAGGTGCTTTAAGCTGTTTTTGACAATTTGCATATAAAAAAGAAGGATGCTGGCTTTTAGCTCAGTTTCCTTCTTTTTTTGCTTTTTTACTTATATCATTGCAAAAACATACTACCTTTTAAAAAAGTACAGTTAGAACGATTTCTTTTCCTGTTTTACTCTCGGCCAAGATTTTAGCTCCGTGCAAATCACAAATACTTTTCGCAATGGACAAACCAATTCCATATCCTTTTATTTCGTTGTTTCGTGACTTATCATTACGATAAAAGCGCTCGAACCAATCGTTATGCTTTCCGATTTCGGTGTTTTCGCAGGCGTTTTCTACGCTGAATATCTTTTTGCTTCCATTTGAGCTTAAAGAAATTTTAAGGTCTGTTTGAGGCAAAGAATATTTTATGGCATTTTCCGTTAAAATCGAAATCACATTTCTTACAAGTGCCTCGTCCCCGGTGTAAGAGAGGTTTTGTTCTACGCTTAAAATCAAGTCAAGTTCTGCACTTTTAATGGGTGAAGAAAACTCGTTTACTGTATCTGTTATTGCATCGGTAAGCGAAAAATCCGATTTAATTAGCTCCACTTTTTCGTCAAGCTTTGTAAGTGATATGAGATTTTCTACAAGGGTATCAAGCCTTGAGATTTGTGTTTTAATACTGTCGGTCCATTCGCCCTCGCCATTGTCGATTTCAATAACATCACAGTCTGCTTTAATTATTGCAAGAGGCGTTTTAAACTCGTGGCTAACATTTGTAATAAAGCCTTTTTGTCTTTCGTAACTATCAACAATAGGCGCTACGGCTTTTTTCGAAAACAAGACGGATAAAATAAATATGGATACAATTGCGCCGATAAAAATAAAGACAGAATAATACATATAAGCTTTAAAACTGATCAGCTCTGATTCTATATCAAGAAAGAAATACGTGTATCCTATTTCGTTTTCAACTTTAATGTATCTGAAGTTATCGATTAAACCCGTCTGTTCTTTGCTTTCGTTTACAAGGGATGCATATTGTATGGCGTCCTCAGATGAAATAGAGCTGATTTGCCTTGTATCTATATGGTCAATTTCAAGATTTGAATTTGCGCGCACAACAAAAAATCTTGTGGTAAAAGAAATTTCTTTAGGCAACTGCGCACGCTCATTAAATGGCTCGCCCATTTTCAATTCACCGGCAGCTATTAAGTTTAGAATCTCTTCGGAATTATTCATAATGGATATATAGTTTGCTATATTGATTAAAAAAGCAATAAGTAGCATAACTATCACGCTTATAATAGTTGTAAGTAAAACAAATTTTCCTTGTAACTTTTTAAGCATATCACACCTCCAAAGAATATCCAGTGTTTCGTGTGGCTTTAATCTTCACATCGGTTTCAAGAAGTGTGAGCTTTTTTCTAAGGTAGGAAATATACACCCATATGATGTTTATTTCAGCGTCACTATCATATCCCCAGATTTTCTCCATAAAACGCTCTGTGGGAATCAGATGTCCTTTGTTAATCATTAGCATTTCCATCATTTGAAACTCTTTACTGGCTAGCTTAAAGGTGTTTTTAGTGGTATAAAGCTCAAAAGTTTTTCGGTTAAGGTTTACATCGCCAACCGTTAAAATAGACGAGCTACTGTCGCTCACTGTTCTTGTCATTGCGCGAATCCTTGCAAGTAATTCTTTGGTTTCAAAAGGCTTTGTAAGATAATCGTTTGCACCGAGGTCAAGTCCTGTGATTTTATCGTCCACTTGAGATTTTGCTGTTAGCATAATAATCGGAATAAGATTTCCCTTTTCACGAACTTTTTTAAGAACAGTAAGCCCGTCTACTTTGGGCATCATTATATCCAAAATAACAGCATCATAATTTTCGGAATCCAAAAACATAAGTGCTTCTTCGCCGTCATAAACCGCATCAACAGAATAGTTATAGTGTTTTAATATTTTCGCAAGAGCGTTAGAAAGCTCTTTTTCATCTTCGCATAGCAATATTCGCATAGTTTTCACCTCGTGTAATATACTATACCACAAACCTTAAACTTACTTAAAATTTTAGCGGTTTTTATATTTAAGTAGCGTAAGTTTTGGGCGTAAAAAAACAAACTAAATCATGGAGTGGTGGAATAACATAACTATATTATTCCTGTTTAAAAACAAAATTGCAAATGATATAGGGCGAGTACTGATAAACTTTAAGCTCGGTTTACTCTTGCCGTTTATGGTGGAATATACTTGTTTCGATGGCATAAAATATGCTATACTATCATAGGAAAACAGCGAAAATATAATAGCAAAGCGCATTATATTTTGCCTTTATAAAAAACATAAAAGGGGTAAAATGAAATTGGATATAACAAAACTGAAGTTTGACAAAAATGGCCTGATTCCTGCGGTGGTACAAGATTTTTACACAAAAGAAGTCCTTACTGTGGCATACATGAACGAAGAAAGCCTTGACATAACACTGAAAGAAAAGCGCACATGCTTTTACTCACGCAGCAGAGGGGAGCTGTGGCGCAAGGGCGAGAGCAGCGGCAACACCCAGCGTGTGGTGTCGCTACACACCGACTGTGACGCCGACGCACTGGTGGTGCAGGTGGTGAAGACAGGCCCCGCTTGCCACACAGGCGCCGAGAGCTGTTTTTTTGAGCTGTTATATAAAGACGAAGAGATGCAAAGCCTGGGCTTGCACGCTTTGTACAGCCTTATAGAAGGCCGCAAAGATATCCCACAAGAGGGCAGCTACACCAGCTATTTGTTTGCAAAAGGCAAAGAAAAAATCCTGAAAAAAGTGGGCGAAGAATGCACCGAGGTAGTTATCGGAGCCATGAAAAACGATGATAAAGAGACTATTTACGAGATATCAGACCTTTGCTATCATGTGCTTGTTTTAATGGCAGAATGTGGCATCACACCAAGCGATATCCAAAAAGAGCTGGCTTCACGCCACGTGGTGGACCATAAAGTGAAGCAGGAAACAATGAAGTAAGTAGCTTTTTTGCACTCACCGCAAACAAGGTATACACATATTAAAATGTGAAATAGGGAACACTGCATGGAGATTTCAATAGATATACCAACAATGTTGTTTATGATCATAGTTGTGCCGTCAGGTGCTATAGTCGCGGTGTTGCTGCTGGTTAGCCGAGCTAAATTCAAAAAACGCACAGGTAACATAGCGGCAGTGATACAGGAATATCAAAGCATACATCCCGTGCCTATATCGGTTATAGCAAACAGGATGCAACTTAGCGAAGAGCAAACGGTATCGCTTATCCGCGAGCTTATCAGCCATGGACACATAAAAAGGCTTCGCATAGATAATAGCACAAAAAGCATAATATACCTAGACTCTGAGGGCACAGACCAAAGCACCGTGTCAAACTTTATATACATACAATGCCCCGGCTGTGCAGGCACCACCAAGGCGGTGAAGGGTAGCGAATATAAGTGCGATTATTGCGGCAAAACGCTCACAGCAGACGGTGTCGGCTCGCCGGTGATGTCGGAGCATGTAAGCTTGTTTAAAAATAAAGAGCTGACCACCACGGTGGAAAAAAACATAATGGGTTGCGGCGTTCCGATACTGGGTATTGCGGCAAGTGCTTTTTTCTCGGTGATGCAGCCGGTAATGAATGGTGACTTATCGTTTTTAGAGCAAGTGGTTGCGATTATACTGATGGTTCCGGCCGGCGTTGTTTCACTGGTGTGCATCATCCTAATATGCATGACAATGAGAGCACGGCACACACGCTCACTAATAGAGAGATACATGGCCATTGTGGGCGAGACAAGAACCCCACAAGGGACGTTGGTAAGCACCATTGCAAATATGCTTGGTGAAAATGAAAGCAAAACAGCGGCAAACCTGCGCTTTTTAATACGAAACAAGCACCTAAAGGGTGTTGAGCTAAGTGGCACACCATTAAGGGTACAGTACCTAAACGACACCGAACAATACAGCCGTTTTGCCACTGTTGTATGCAAGATATGCGGTGGAGAATCTGTGCAAACTTATGGCAAGGCAAACAAATGCCCATATTGCGGCAATAACCTAGCATCATAAAACACAAAACCACCGACGTGTAAATCGGTGGTTTTATAATTATGTGTTATAATATATTTCTGGATAAGCACACCTTGAAAAGTAAGCGAAATTCAGCAGTGATAAAAATATATTGACCCGGAAAGATGAATAAATGAAAGAAAATAAAAAAGATAATAGCCTGAATATGATGGTGAAGATTAATTTAGCTGTTGACATAGCGGTGTTTATTTTAGCGTTTTTGTTTTTATGGTTCAGCAGTGAAATATCAGAAGTTATAACTATTATCCTTGTGGGTTTGATTTTTTTGCTGGTGATGGCAATACTTTTCACAAAAACAATTATCACCATCGTGTTAAACATAATCGCTATAGGTGCTAAACTCAAAAACAAAAACCATAATATGATATTTAATATAGTGGCTACCATGATAAGTGTTTTGCTTTTAATTGTTGCATATACGTTTGATTTTGAGCTTGAAAAAGTTAAGTTTGAACATTTTTTATACCAAAGCCAGCGTGAGCAAGAGATAAGTGAGATCATTGATAATGGCACAGAAAACATGGACAATAGCATTCTGTGGAAAACGCTGGATGACGGAGAAATCTTGAAAGGGTACTGGGTGCAAAGAGGTATGCTGTCCGGCTATTCGCTGCTTTACTACACCTCGGTAGACGATCCGGAAATAGTTGAAAAATATGGTGGGGGAGCAGAAAAAACTGTTCTTGCCATCGAAAAAATAGACGAACACTGGTACTATGCACGGTTTGAATAACCCGTGTAGAAGATACTTGAAAAGTTATGAATAGTATAACTGCATCAGCCCTTGAATGAAGGTTTTGTCCAAGTGGACATGGCTTTTTCAGATAAAGAAATGAATACTATTTTCTTGCAACAACACATGAGGGTCTGGCTGGAATAAACTGTTCAATTGAAAATATAAAATGATGATTGTAGAGAACGATTTTGGCATTATCTTTGACAGAAAGTAGGCCGGCACTTCTGAAAAGAAGTGCTTTTTTAGTTCAAAAAGGTGTTGACAATGCCAGGACATCAGTGTATTATTGTATTAGTTGAATAGTACGACGATACAAAGTGACGAAGGGAGGAATTATGTGAGCTGGAACTTCAATGAAGATAAACCGATATTTTTGCAAATAGCCGCAGAGATAACAAGAAGCATTGTCAGTGGCAAGTATGCACCGGGCGAAAAGCTACCGACAGTTAGAGATTTTGCACTGCAAGCAGGGGTGAACCCTAACACCATGCAACGGGCACTGGTGGAAGTGGAGCAAAACGGGCTTATTTCAACACGGCGTGGTGACGGAAGATACGTGAGCTGTGATGAGAATCATATTAAAAGCATGGGTAATGTAAGGCTGGTAGAGGCTAGTTCAGAGTTTATTTCGTCTATGCTAGAGCTTGGTTTTTCCAAAGATGAGATATTAACACAAGTTGAAAAAAGATTAAAAGGGGGCAGTTGATGGAACCGCTTATAAGGTGTAGCAACTTAACAAAGCAATTTAAAAGCACTTTAGCACTCAATAATTTTAGCTTCGAAGTGGGTAGGGGCAAGATATTAGGGCTTTTAGGGCCTAATGGTAGTGGGAAAACGACGCTTATCAAACTTCTTAATGGTTTGCTTGTGCCCGATAGTGGCACCATTGAAATTTGCGGTTACGCACCGGGCGTGGAAACAAAAAGTATGGTGTCGTACCTGCCGGATAAAATTTTCCTTGACCAGAGCGAGAGTGTTGAGTTTTGTATAAATTATTACAAAGATTTTTATGATAACTTTAGTGCTGAGCGAGCATATCATATGCTTGCAAGCCTGGGGATAAACCTAAACGCGAAAATAAAAACACTGTCAAAAGGCAACCAAGAGAAAGTTGCGCTGATACTTGTGATGAGCCGTGATGCACATCTTTATTTGCTTGATGAGCCTATTGCCGGGGTAGACCCTGCGGCGCGAAGCTATATATTGAAAACTATAATATCAAACTATAACGAAAACGCTACCATAATACTCTCGACACACTTAATATCGGACATCGAGCCCGTGATCAGTGATGTGATTTTTGTAAATAGAGGCGAATTCATCCTTGGCGGAAATGTTGATGATATCAGACAGGCAGAAAATATGAGCATTGATAATCTGTTCAGGGAGGTATTCAAATGCTAAGCAAACTTTACTATTATGAGGCGAGATACTACGCAAAGATATCATGGCCGATTGCAGTCGCTGTAGTTGTAGCAACAGTAGCAGCAATACTATCTTCGTTTATTCCGATAGATTTTGTTAGCTCTATACTGTTTATGCCGTACCCCATGGTGATAGTAGCAGCGTTTTGTATAACAAGTGTTATTGTTGTGGTGCGCTTTTATAGCCACTTATTCACCTTGCAAGGCTACCTAAGCTTCACTTTACCGGTAAGGCCGATGGACCATTTTGTTTGCAAGCTGGTTAACGCAGTTGTGTTCAACATAATTATTGTGGCGCTGAATGTTACGTCGATTTTACTTGTTTCATCGATAAAAATGCAAGACACGTTCATTTTAAAGGAACTCATAGATTTTCTTGTTGAAACACCTGGGATTTATTGGGTTTCTGCACTTATCAGTATGATGGTTCAAGGACTGTTTTCACTGGTACTGTTTTACACTGCTATATGTATCGGGCAGCTGACAAAAAATAAAATAATCACTTCTGTTGTTGCGTGGTTTGGGCTTAATTATGGCTCGCAAATCATTAATATTGTACTGTTTCTTTTGATGATTTTTGCGATGTCAATAGGCACAGGAGAGGCGTTTGGCAACATGGTGTCGGTAGAAAACCATTTAGTGATATATATGATTTTCTTTTCGGCTGTGTATCTTGTAGAATGCGTTTTGGCGATATTTACATGCAGATATATCATGACAAAAAAGCTAAACTTAGAATAAACTGCCTTATTAGTGGGCAGTCACAAAAAAAAGCTGGCACCTTCGTGAACTGCACCCAAAAAGTTAGACATATAGTAAAATAACTATATGACCAACGAA
>CAYIZZ010000054.1:0-14312 GCA_964367945.1 uncultured Oscillospiraceae bacterium
GCTGGACAGAGGTAGAGGGCAAGACATATTATTTCGGTGATGATGGATATGCGCTAACAGGAAAGCAAACTATCAACGAAAGAGAGTATACTTTTTCCGATGATGGTGCTTTGGTGACGCTGGGAAGTTCCGGCAATGATAATGATGATAACGATAACAGCACTAGTGCATCTATTGCTCCGATACCGGTGGCACCATCGACACCAGAGCAACCTACAACACCGGAAGCTGTGCCCACAGCCAAGTGGGAGACAGACGAAAACGGAAACCAAGTGTATCGCCAGCCTGACGGAACGTTGGTGACAGGTATATTCCACGATGGTACAGGTCTTGTGTACTGTGATGTAACCACAGGCGTAAGACAAACAGGCCTGCAAACAGATGGCAGTAATATATGCTACATTGATGCAAGCACAGGATATGCCGTGAGCAGTACATGGCAGGCACACCCTGATGATGCGAGCCAGTATTACTATTTTGGTGATGACGGCTTGGCGCTGAAAAGCATGCAAGAAATAAGCGGAGAAAAATATTTCTTTGATTCCACCACCGGAATACGTCAAAGTGGACTGATACGTCATTCAGGAAACCTATATTATTTTGGTGGCACAAATGATAGTGCTGTCACAGGATGGCACACGGTTGGGGATACTGCAGTTGCTATGTTATCTTTAGAGGGTGACGCAAGTACCAGAGCTATGACCTTATCGTCTGATGATGTTGCTACAATACAAGATGGCGCCGTGATAAATAATTCGGCAAAGACATATTACTTTAGCGAAGAGAATCATGCGGCATTAACCGGATTGCAAAAAATCACCGAAAACGATGTGGTGGGTTGGTATGGATTTAGTGTTGATGGCTCACAGCTATTAGGCTGGCAAACTATTGATGATGTATGGTATATGTTCAGCGGTGCAGGCGGTAGCGCAAAAACAAACGCATGGGAAACACATCCAGAGGATCCCGGCTCATCGGTATATCTTCTTGATAATGGCGCTATGGCAAAAGGTCTTCAAACAGTAAGTGGTAGCATATATTGTTTTGATACAAGTGGAAAACAGCAAACAGGCCTTGTATCAGTGGACGGATATCTATACAGCTTTACCGGTGATGATAACTCAGCTGTGGTAAACACATGGGTGGACGGTGAAGAGGGTGCTCGTTATTACATGGGCTCAGACGGCAAGGCATATGTGGGTGCAAACACTATTGGTGAAGATGTGTATGTGTTTGGTGCTGACGCTACAATGCTTACCGGAAAGCAAGAGATTGATGGTAAAGTATATTTCCTTGCTACAGACGGCAAGGCTGCAAAAAATAGCTGGCAATATGAAGAAGATGGTGTAAAAGCTTACTATGTAGGCGCAGACAGTGCAGCGCTTGTCGGTGTGCAAACTATAGATGGCGATACATATTACTTTGGTGAGTTTGGCCTGCGTGAAAGCGGCATGAAAACAGTGAATGGTAAAATGTATCTGTTCAATGGTGAGCAAGACAAGGCGTTGACAGGCCCGCAAACTGTGGGTGCGGCACATTACTTGTTTGGACAAAACGGTGCAGCCTTAAGCGGTGTGCAAACAGTAAACGGCGAGCTTTATTATTACGACACAGAAGACTATACCCGTCAAAGTGGATGGCAAACATCAGGCGATGATATTTACTTCTTTGATGAAACCACTATGATTGCCAAAACAGGATGGTTTACCGACGTAAACGCAGGTGGAGTATATCGTTTTGACGAAGACGGTCGTGCACTTACAGGCGGACCTCACACAATAGACGATGTGGTATATCACTTTGATGAAGACGGCAGAATGAAACCACAAAGTGATTCAGGAGATGACAACTGGGTAACCAGCGGCGGAAATAAGTATTATGTGGACGCAAACGGCGACTATGTAAAAGGCTTGCGTGAAATTTCCGGCTCGCTTTATTACTTTGCAAGTAGTGGCGCTATGCAAACTGGCCTTGTAGACATTGAAGATGCTCTGTATTATTTTGATGATGATGGCAAGGCAGTGGGCGAGACATGGCAGGAAATTGAAGGCGATACATATTACTTTGGTACACAAGGTGTGGCGTATACCGGCATACAGTTTATTGGCGATGAGCTTTATCACTTTGACGAAGATGGCGTACAACAAACAGGTGCATATACAGAAAACGGTGTGCGTTATTACTTTGATGCCGAGAACGACGGCAAGGCGCATAGTGGCTGGTATCCTGAAAAGAACCCGAGCGAAGATGATACAAACGTGAGCTATTATTCTGAAGACACGTTTGCGGCAGTTACCGGTATGCAGTGGATAGACGACGAAGACGGCAATGCACTGTATGCTTTCGATGATGCAGGGTATCGCAAGTTTGGCTGGCAAAAAGATGAAAACAACCTATCGTATTACTTCGGTGGGCCTGCTTCTTCTGCGCTGGTAGGTGGATTTAACACAGTGGGTGAAAACAGATATTACTTCACACAAGACGGTTATGTGCTGAGTGGTCTGCAACAGATAGGCGATGGCGAAAATGCGAAGTGGTATGCCTTTAATGCAGATGGCGTGCAGATAACAGGAAGCTATACTGTGAACGGCAACACATACTACTTTGATGCATCAAACGGCGGTGCAGCCCTTGTTGGCGAGCATACTTTGGACGACGGATACACATATTACTTCCACGATGAAGGCGCTTATGCGCTGACTGGCATACATTATATGGATGGGCGCACATATGTGTTTAATCCACAAGGACATCTCATTTCAAAAGACGCTACCGAAGGCTTTTCTTGGAAGTATGAAAACGATGTGTGGACTTACACAAACTCTGCAAACGAAGTAGAGGGTGTGGGCGTTACATCTATGAGCGATGGCGTATACTTCTTTGAAGATGGTGGCGTGTCGTATAGTGGCTGGCAAACAATAAACGATGTGAAATATCGTTTTGGTGTGAACTATGCCGAGGATAAAGGTAAGGCGGCCATCGGATGGTATACCGAAGATGGCGAGGCATACTATTTTGGACAAGATGGTGGTGCACTGATAGGTGAGCAGACCATCAACGAGATTTTATATGAGTTTAACGAAGATGGTACATTAAAAGAAGGCTACTCCACACCGGTGTATAATGAATGGCGTGCCTTGGGCGACGGCAGGATGTACTATGATGCCGCAGGAAAGCCGGCTGTTGGTTTGTTATACATTGAAAGCGGAATGTATGAAGACACTCAGATACCGGCAGGATTCTACTTCTTTGATGAAACAGGTCTTAACGTGTCTGGTTGGCAGACAGAAAACGGACTGAGATATTATTTTGATCCTGAAAGCTATACCGCACTTACCGGATGGAATCAAATAAACGGTACATGGTACTTATTTGGCGACAACACAGCCGAGCAAAAGCTGGAATGGCAGATGCGTGCGGGTGAAGACGGAAATACATTTACACATTACTATGACTCGGTAACAGGCGCAGTGCCAGAGGGCTGGAGTGAAATCAGTGGAATGCTTCGATATTTCTTCCCTGAAGGTCACATGGCTGTAGGCTGGCAGGATATTGGCGAAGACCGCTATTATTTCTATCAAAACGGTGATGTGGCTAAAGGCGTGGTCACTATAGGCGACGAGCTTTATTCCTTCGACAGCGACGGTAAGGCATTGTCCGGATGGAACACGGATGAGGCGAACAAAAGATATTACTTTGAAGATGGCATAGCAAGCTCGGGTTGGCATAGCTTGCCACAAGAAGGTAGTGAAAGCACAGATAGCCTGCGCTGGTATTACTTTGATGAAAACGATTTTTATCAGCGTATAGGTTGGCAAGTAAGGCCACTGGAAGATGGGACCACTCATCGGTTCTATTACAACACTGATGGTAGCTTGCCTGATGAGGGATGGCAAGTTATCAGCGGGGTAGAACGGTATGTGTTTGACGATGGCCATGTGGCTATTGGATGGCAGGTGCTACCGGATGGACTGTTATATCACTTTAACGAGCAAGGCCAGAAAACCACAGGCACACAAACAATATCCGGCATATCTTATTCCTTCGGTGAAGACGGCGGGCTTACCATGGGATGGTCTCAGGTAGGAACTTCTCGTTATTACATAGGCGATACAGGCGCTGCAACAGGCTGGATGGAAATAGACAGTGTGTGGTATTCGTTTGCCGAAAACGGTGTTCAGCAGATAGGTTTCCAAACCAGGCTGAACTCGCAAGGCACTGAGGTTACACATTACTATAACGCCGATGGCAAAATGGCTATAGGATGGATTACCGAAGGGATAAACAGATATTATTTCGCCCAAGATGGTGTGATGGCTACAGGCTGGACAGAAGTGGACGAGCAAAACTATTACTTCATGCCTGACAACGGTCAAATGGCTAAAGGCGTGGTGGAAATAGACGGCGTGATGTACTCCTTCGACGAAGATGGTGCAGTGCAGCTTGGTTTTGTGACAGATGCTGCAGGTAACAGATTCTATATCACTGAGAACGGTGCACTGAAAGGTTGGAATCAGATAGAACAGCAGTGGTATAACTTTGACGAAGCCACAGGTGTTCAACAGCTTAGCTGGCAATCGCGTACAGCAAACGCTACAGTGATGTATTACTACTACGACGCTCAAGGAAACTTGCCACAAGCCGGATGGAACGACAACATAGACGGCCAGCGCAGATATGTATTGCAAGATGGTCAAATGGCAAGAGATATTGTTGTTATTGATGATGAAACGTATGCGTTTGATTCAAAAGGTGTGCCAATGACAGGCTGGCAAGAGATAAACTCTCGCTGGTACTTGTTTGGAACTGATGGCGCACAGCAAACCGGATGGCAAGAGCGTGAGGCAAGTAACGGATACAAAGCACAATATTACTACTTTGCCGATGGAAGCTTACCACAATCTGGATGGAACACAGAGATAGAAAACACAAAACGTTATGTAACATCTGATGGTGAGATGGCTCGTGGCCTGATGACAGTGGATGGACTCACATACTACTTTGATGAAAAAGGTGTTCCGCAAACAGGCACTCACACGGTAAACGGTGAAACATATGTCTTTGATGATGAGGGAAGATATGTAGCGCCGCCCATCATTACCTCGGTAAGTTTTGGTAGTGAATGGACTTCGAGCAAAAAAGACGTTATTGTGGGAGCTACCGCCAACAGTCTTTTGACAAACAGTCAGCTTAGCTACAGCTTTGATGGCGGAGAAACATGGCAATCGTCTAACAAGCTAGCTTTTGTAGCAGGTCATGTTTTGGCTAAAGGAGACATCCAGGTAAAAGACTCTGCCGGAAACATCACTGAATATGGTGTGGCAGTGACCTTGCCTGCGCAGGAAGTGGATTTGCCTATGTACGGCATTGATGTCTCGTCACACCAAGGTTATATTGACTGGGCGGCTGTGGCAGCCAGTGGGGTAGACTTTGCCGTGATACGCTCCCTCACATGGAACCGCGATATAAACTATTATGACATTGACCCGTACTTTGACTATAATGTACGTCAAGCAAAAGCAAACGGTATTTTAGTAGGCACTTACCTATACAGTTATGCGTTCAACGACGCTGAAATGGCCGAGGAAATACAGGTATTTATGAATTCGCCTGAGATACAGGGACTTTTACGAGACGGCATCACCTTTGATTTACCGGTGTTTATCGACTATGAAGACCCGCTGATTGCCAATGCTACAGCAAACCAAACCATAGCCCAAAGAACACAGACAGTTCGATATGGTATGGTACTGATTGAACAACTGTCAAACTATCAGTTTACTCCCGGATTTTATGTGAATAAAAGCTGGGCAACAAGCATGATAAGTGCCACCACCTTGCAAAACGAGGGTTATGATTTATGGTTGGCACGCTGGGGTGTCTCGGCACATGGCTGGAGCCCGCAACCTTCACTGTGGCAATACAACAATGGCACATATTTTAACGATACAGGTGTGCCGGGCATCAGTGGCAGGGTAGACAAAAACTATATGTACAAAACATTTGGTGCCACGGGTGGTGGTAATACCGGCGGTGGCGACACTGGCGGTGACACCGGAGGCGATACCGGAGGTACAGGAAACAGTGACGCTGCAAACGCTATACTGACGGTGAAAAACCAATATGGTAACACGGTCAGTGGTCCTGCACATGATATCATTGCACAGATAGTGATGGCAGAAGTGGGTGGGTTTGGCAACGATGAAGTGTATAAGGCGCAGGCGGTGGCAGCCCAAAGCTGGCTGGCATATCGTACAAGTGTAGGTTACAGCGTTTCCAGTGTAGCTTTGTCCACGCCGACTCAGCAGGTAAGGAATGCCGTAAATGAAGTGATTGGCCAAACGCTGGAGTATCAAGGCTCGGTGGCAATGACTCCATATTACGCATATAACAACGGCATGACAAACGACGCAAAGTACTGGAACAAGTCAAACAACTTCCCGTATTTGGTACCGGTGCAAAGCTCGTATGACGCACAGGTGAAAAGCCCGTATTCGCACACCATGACAGAGGCTCAGGTGCGTCAGAGGTTATCCGAGGTGTATGACGATCCTGATACAGGCTATTACATTGGATCTTATCTTGATAGCATGCATCCGTCAGAGTGGATAAAAATAACCGAAAGAAATGCAGGCGGATATGCAATGAGCATGTTGGTTGCAGGCCACCGTACACCGGGTGTGGAATATTTCTACCTAAATATTATTCCATACTCTTCAGGTGGTAAAACAAACTATCCCATAGGCTCGCCTGACTTTGAGATAAGCTATTCAAACGGTGTGTTCACATTCACAACCAGCGGATACGGTCACTGCGTGGGAATGAGCCAGCATGGGGCATATGGCATGGCAATACAAGGCCATAACTATCAAAGCATTTTGTCCCACTACTATCCAGGTACAACATTAGTTACAAGCTGATATTTTGATACTGTAACATAACAAAAAGAAAGTCGTGTTTACTTGTTTTAAAGCAAGAAGCATGACTTTCTTTTTTAATATATCTACACAGCTTGCATCAAGGTAATACATGTGAAATATTCAAGTTTAAAGGTTAAGAATTATAAATTCGTGCCGATGTATATTATAAGAAATGTTATAAGCATTTCAAAAGGAGGTGATTAGTATGGATATTGCAGCAATGTCTATGGCTCTTAGTCAATCTAAAGCTATGCAGCAGGCTTCCATAGCTATCACAAAAAAGGCGATGGACTTTTCAGAGGTTCAGATGCAGGGGCTGACAGATATGATGAATTCTGCCGCGCCACCGTCTAACCACAAGCTGGATATCCGCGTCTAACAGAAGGTACACTCCTTCAAAAGGTATTCGGCGTCTTTTTGCCGATACCAAGCCTATTAAAGCACCCTAAAGGTGCTTTTTTTATATGGCATATATTGAATTAATAAACACAACAAAAAACCACCGACAGTCGCTTGTCGGTGGTTTTATTTAGTTAGTATGTTTCTATTTTCAGCTTTCAAACAAGGCAAGATCTCAGCGCCAGTTTATGTTACCAAGGCAAATGGTTTTCTCGTCGCCTATAAAGCTGGCAGGTGATACCGTGCAAAGTAAATTGTTAAAGGTGATATCCGCTGTGTTTGAGTAAGCGTGGTAAACAATAGTGGTGCAGTTTAAGGTGTTTACAGAAAAGATATCGGCGAGGAAGTTGTATGGTATGTCTAACAGGTTTTCTTTTGCATAGTCTGCCACCTCGGCGGCGGCATTATCGGAAACACCGCTTACAGTATACAGCCGCACTTGTTCCATCTCGCCAAAGGCTTCTAAAGATGCAAGCTCACTGACGTTTCCGGCGCCTCGGCAATGGATAATTTCATCCTCGCTGTATATAATAGCCGCGTGGCCGTGGCGATAATAAAAGCCAAAATCGAGGATCTCAAAGCCGGAAATATTAGTGGCAGAGATAAGTATATCGCCTTTTCGGCCGAGAGAAACCAGTTCCTCTAAAGTTTGCACACTCTCGCCGCTGACGTTTTCTGAAACAGCCTGTACGGCGAGGCTTTGGTTTTTGATGTGTATGACGGAAATGCCCAAAAGAAGAATACAGATAACGATAATGGCTATAAAAAACCATTTTTTAGGGCGAAACATAGCTGTATCCTCCAAAGGGCGGTTATATAAATGTTTGAACGAGTGCTATTATGTAGGTGCTTGAGTATAAGGTGATCTGTTATGGGTTTATAGTAACTGATAGAGTTTCTGTGACGGTATTATTATAGGTGGTGTCTGTGGCCGAAACATTGTAGTCATCGCTTCTATCAAAACCGACAACATTCATTGTGAATGTGATTTTTCCATCTGCATCGGTGGTACCGGTATAGACAAAATTTTCGTTTAGCTTAGCTGTGAGCTCGGCGCTGGGTGTCCACACTCCTTCTCCGACTCCAGGCACCGTAAATTCAACATGTACACCCTGCTCTGCCTTGCCCAAATAATATGTGTAAGTCACCACAGGAAAGCTATCATCAGGATTTTGGTTAATAGTCTCGGGGCTTGCCGTAAGTGTAGGTGTTAGTGCTGGGGCTGTCACTGTTACTGTGGCCGCATTTGAGTTGAGGACAACACTCCGATTATTTAATGTGCTACTCACTTCGCAAAAATAGTCCACTATGCCAACTTTGTCTGTGGGCGGTGTATAGCTTGCACTTGTTGCACCCGGTATCTGAATGTTTGCACCTCCCAGTACACGACTATACCACTGATAACTTAGGCTTGCGCCTTGTGTCACCGTTGTCGCCACTGTAAGTGGTTTCGCGGTGGCACCTTGTGTATATTGTGCGCTTTGCGGCTGTGTGGTGATGGTAAGATTAAGATTTAAAGTTTGCTGACTATCAAATATATTCACAGTTATTGTGGGACTGGCGACAGAGGCAAGACCGGGAGAAGACACCACACAGTAATAATAAAAAGTACCCAATGTTTGTGTGATGGGTTTAAAGGTGCGAGAAGTGGCATTAGCAATAGGAGAGCCGGTTGTGTTGTTATCATCCCAGCTTACATACCATTGGTAGCTCAACAAGGAGGCACCCATAGCCGTCACAAACATCTCTCTAACATCGATTTCCTGTGTGTGTTTCACATAGCGTGCATCGTCCCCAAAATCTGCAATAAGGACAACTTGATCAAAGCTCGAATCAATTGTATTCTGCTCAACGATAGTATCGGCGGCTTCCATGTCAAGGAGCTGTTCTAAAGTATCCATAGCCGTCTTAAGGTTAGTGGCGGCTAGTTCGCCTTTATCTAGGATGTCATCTATATTACCTGTGCTATAGCCACTGGTGTCTTGGCCGGCAGTATCTAAAATGTTTTTGATGTCATTGATTTCATCCAGCTTCGTTTTTACCGCATCTATTGCATCAATCAGCCTGTCGTAAACTGGGCCGGCAAGCTCTAAAATTTCTTCGCCTTCAGCAATCAGGTTTATGATGGCAGCAGTGTCGTCATCCTCAATAGCTGCTAAAATTTCGAGGGTGATATCGCCACAGGCTATGGTGGCGTTTTCGGCCGCTGTAATGGCCTCTAAAAGCTCATCAAGAAGATCTTGAATATCTGTAAAGGCATCATTAAGCGAATTGAATTCATTGATGTAGTCACCCGATGTTTGCGGCATGGAAGTTACCCAAGAGACGCCCCAGCTATTTATCGAGGAGGGGTTAGTATTTTTAGTGCAAGCGCTACCTGCGGTGAGAGACAACACCATGACAACCAACGTTATAATTGAAATTATTTGCTTAATTTTATGCTTCATTTTCTTTTTCACCTCGTCAATAATGACTTTCATTAAGAATACAGACTATGTTTATTCACACTATTTTCACATTACTTTTAAGTATAACAGAAAGTGTGATTTTTTCAAGTATATCATAGCTTATTTTCACAAGCCGCTTGTGGCAAAATCATCACATGATCCTAGGGCATAAAAATACCCTTTAGCACACGCTAAAGAGTATTTTGGGTGCAGTCTACCAGAGGGGTATGCTATCAGGCTACCAGTGTTAGCGTAAAATAGATACCAATAACCCTCGGGCGTGAAAAATACCCTTTAGCACACACTAAAGGGCGGATTGGGTGCAGCGTCACGCTGCCTGGAGCTACTGATCCGATTCGAACGGACGACCTGCTCATTACGAGTGAGCTGCTCTACCAGCTGAGCCACAGTAGCATATTGATTTACCAAATATAATTATAAGTAAATTTCATACTTAGTCAAGAGGTAAATTAAATGTAATGATTTAATTGATATCAAAATCCTCTTTTGAAAACGAAGGAAGTTTTGGTAGGCGTCTTGGCACACGCTTTAATGGGTTGTACTTAAACTTTCTACACTTGTAATGTGGTACCACAGGACCGTGCCTGCGACAAAGAATCATCACACCATCAGAGGATGTGCGACCATGCAAACAGTAAACACATGCAGGCTCGATATCGTTGCCAAAGAGTTTTGCCATAACAGTCAGCCCCTCCTAAGTAAATTGATGATGTATAGTAAATAAAGAAAAACTTAATTCATAAATATGCTATTTGCTCGGCTACCACACAATGGCAAGAACAAAATTTTTTTCAATATAATTATAATAAAGTATTTTATTTATAGTTACAATATAGTATACTGTATTTTGTTTTTTAAGACAACTATTAATAATTTGAAAACAAATTCCTAATAAACATTAAGAATTGTTTTATTTTAATAGTTTTATGATATAATAACTGTGAAAACATATAAAAATATCGTAGAGAGATGAAAAAAAGAGGTAAAAATGGCCGAAAAATTGATAGAGCTGAAGGATATGGATGTAGTGTTAGCAGTGTTTGGAAACCAAGATGCTAATGCGCGTTTATTAGAAAATCACTTTGGCATATCATTAGTATTTAGAGGTACAGAAATCAAAATTGTGGGCGATGAATCAGATATAATATCTGCCAAAAAAGTGGTGGATGCTATGGTGCACTTGTATGATCGTAACCTACCATTGGACGAGCAGGCGGTTCGTTATTGCATGTCACTAGCAAGCGAGGGTGATGCTGAAAAAGTCACAGAACTGACAGATGATTTTTTGCTAATCACGGCGACAGGTAGGCCGGTAAGGCCAAAGACACTGGGCCAAAAAACATATATCACCGCAATTACAAAGCACCCGATAACATTGGGCGTGGGCCCTGCAGGAACAGGAAAAACGTATCTTGCCGTCGCAATGGCGGTGAAAGCATATAAAGCGCACGAAATCAGCCGTATTATTTTAACACGTCCTGCCGTGGAAGCAGGAGAAAAACTGGGTTTTTTGCCGGGTGATTTGCAGAATAAAGTAGATCCGTATTTACGGCCGCTATACGATGCTTTATTTGACATGCTCGGTGGCGAAAGTACTCAGCGCTTGCTGGAAAAGCAAGTGATTGAAGTGGCTCCGCTGGCATATATGCGTGGGCGTACGCTGGATGATGCTTTTGTGATTTTAGATGAAGCACAAAACACCAGCAGAGAACAAATGAAGATGTTTCTTACCCGCATGGGCATAGGCTCACGGGTGGTAGTAACCGGTGACATTACACAGATAGATTTGCCCGATAAAAGCAAAAGTGGGCTGGTGGATGCATTGCATGTGTTGAAACATGTACAGGATGTAGCTATTGTCCGCTTTACAGAAAAAGATGTAGTACGTCATCGTTTAGTGCAAGAAATTATTAAAGCGTACGAGAAAGAAGCTCAAAACACCTTTAAAGGAACCGCAACATACACACAAAGAAAGCCAAAAAAACAAAAAAACTAAAAGGGGGATATGGAAAATGGCTCATAAAGTACATATTACAAACCAACAAAAAACGATTAAAATTCCCTCGGGGTTACGTATTCTTATTAGACGTAGCTGTAACGCTGTACTTGAACTTGAAAAGTTTGCTGAAAATGCCGAAGTTAGTGTTACTTTTGTAGATAATGAGGAAATTGCGCGCTTGAATAAGCAATATAGGAATAAACCAAACCCCACGGATGTGCTAAGTTTTCCTCTTGGCAGCGATGGCAAGTATGATTTAAACCAAGAAACAAATGCGGTGATGTTAGGCGATATTGTGATTTCAATGGAAAAAGCAGTGGAGCAGTCTAATATTTATGGACACAGCTTGCAGCGTGAAGTGGCATTTCTTGCGGTTCACTCCATGTATCATTTGCTTGGGTATGATCACGAGATAGGCGGCATGGAAGCAGTACACATGCGCGAAAAAGAAGAATTTGCACTGTATAAGCTGGGCTTGCCACGTACTGTTTCATATTATCCTCAGCAACAGGACGCATAAAAAATGAAAGCTTTTTTGCTGGGATTTGTATATGCTTGGCAAGGCATTTTAAGTGCAGTAAAGCAAGAGCGAAATATGAGATTTCACTTGTGCGTGGGTGGATATGTGCTGTTTTTTTCCACATTTTATTCACTCAGTACAGTGGAGTATGCCGTGATGTATTTGTGCATCGGCGGAGTGTTAGCGCTAGAGCTTTTTAACACAGCAATAGAGCGGTTTGTAGACAAGCTAATACAAACACAAAATAATGATGCTCGTTTTATAAAAGATGTAGCTGCAGGAGCAGTGCTGGTTTTTTGTATCAGTGCTGTTTTTTGTGGTTTTTTACTTTTTTGGGATATAGATATTATTTTGAAAATAGTTATGTGGATTGGCGATTTTTGGCTACGCGTAGCATTACTGTTATGTTCTTTAGCTTTCAGTATATGGTTTGTTTTTTTCTTTGGGAATAAGCGCGTTGAAAAATAAGATATATTTAGATATCATTTACAACCAAAAACATGTATAATAAATAGATAACCGATATTATTCGGTGTTTTGTTGTGTAAATAATATTATGATTTTACGTTTCGTTGAAAGGATTATATATGAGTAATCAAGATGGCTATACTCTCGATACATTTTCGGTGTTTGTTACCATAATAGGTCGTCCAAATGTAGGAAAATCTTCACTGCTTAATCGTCTGGTGGGGCAAAAAACCGCTATTGTGACAAACAAACCCCAAACTACCAGAACAAAAGTGACGGGGATTTTAACAAAAGGTGCGGTTCAGTATGTGTTTTATGATACGCCGGGTTTGCATAAACCTCATACAAAGCTAGGCCATCGCATGATGAAAGCGGCAGAGGAGTCTTTGGCAAGCGGCGATGTTAGCGTGATGCTTTTTGAGCCAAAAGGCGAGCTGAACGAAGTGGAGCATGAAATGATGCAGTCACTGAGAAACAGCTATGCTATAGCAGTGGTAAACAAAGCAGACACCATACAAAAAGGTGATGTATTGCTTGAGCGTGTGGCAGAGCTAACCGATACCGGTGTTTTCCGTAAAGTAGTTGTTACAAGCGCAGATACAGGCGAAGGATGCGAAGAGCTACTTAGGATTTTATCGGAACAAGCGGTGAGGGAAGTTCACTTTTTTGAAGGCGATTTATTTACAGACCAGCCTGAAAAAGTACTGGTGTCAGAGCTTTTGCGTGAGCAGGTACTAATATGTATGCAAAAAGAGATACCACATGGAATAGCTGTTGAAGTGGAACGCTTTAAAGAACGAAAAGGCAGCGAAGTAATAGATATAGATGTTACAATATACTGTGAGAAAAAATCACACAAAGGTATGGTGATAGGTAAAAACGGACAGATGCTGAAACGTATCGCATCTGCGGCAAGAGTTGAGATAGAGGACCTATTAGGCACAAAAGTGAATTTACAATGCTGGGTAAAAGTGCGAGATAATTGGCGTGATAATGACACTTTGCTGAATCGCATGGGCTTTAAAACATGAAAATCACCGACAAGGGCTTAGTGCTTTTTGAGGTGAAGCTGCGAGAGCATGACCGTATCTTGACACTACTTACCCAAAACCATGGCATATTATCTGTGTCGGCTAAAGGTAGCCTAAGGCCAAGCAGTCGTCTTTTTTCAGCATCCGGACTGTATTGTTACTCAGAATGGACGTTGTATCAAGGTAAAAAGATGTATTCGGTAGACGAGGCTTCGCCTATTGAGGTGTTTTTTGGTTTGCGTGAAAATATTGAGGGGATAGCATTAGCAGCATATATGGCAGAAATTTTACGCATTTTTTCACCCGGTGAAGACGAGGGTGCAAGATTGCTGAAGTTGACATTGAACTGCCTGTATATGCTTAGCCAAGGTAAACGAGATGCACGGGTAGTGAAAACAGTGTTCGAGCTTCGAGCCATGGCCGAAAGTGGATATATGCCGGATGTGCTGGCGTGTAGGTCGTGCGGAAAATACGATGGGGGAGATTTTCTTTTCGATACATCGGAAG
>CAYIZZ010000055.1:0-14305 GCA_964367945.1 uncultured Oscillospiraceae bacterium
TGGTGAATTTATTCGCAATACTGCTTTATCCTCACTTGCAATACAAAAAGTATTATGCGCTCGTCTGCCTTGTCTAGCACAAAATTTACTAAAAATAGGTCCTGTGGATTTTTGGCCAAATAAAAAACGGTTCGTTTTACATCGATTTGGCTGAGAGCAAATATCAAATAATGTCAATACAATTGTAGAAGTTTTGAAATATATTTAAGGATACTAAGTGAGTATGAACTCAAGTAAAAGTCCGAAACCTGTGGGATATTTTGAAATTGTTTTTGATGTTGTTTATTTGACTACACTTATTGTGATATCTGTGTACATGATGATGAATGCCCAAAACACTATTACATATTGGTGGGTGGCAGTTATCATGACTTTGTGTGTGGGTGATGCATGCCATCTACTGCCGCGTATATTTTTCTTGTTGTCGAATAAAGAAAAATATGTCCCACTGATGAATATCGGCAAGCAAATCACGTCCATTACCATGACAGTGTTTTATGCGATGATTTGGTATGTTGGATGTATGCATTTAGGGCGTGTTAATTTAGCCATGGCAGCCTTAGTGGTGGCTTTGTCCTTGGTGAGAATAGTGATGTGTCTTATGCCGCAAAACAACTGGAAAAGTCCATCTAAAGATAATAAATTCAATATATATAGAAACATTCCATTTGTGTTTTTAGGGCTTGTAGTAGCCATGTTTTTTGTGATAAACAAAGCGTATTTGCCACAGTCGTTTGAATGGATGTGGCTAGCTATTATTATCAGCTTTTTGTTTTATATTCCGGTTGTGCTGTTTTATCAGAAATATCCGATGGTTGGAATGCTTATGCTACCTAAAACATGTATGTATGTGTGGATTGTATGCATGGGCGTAAATGTTTGATTGGTTAAAAATAATAAAATAAGGGCTGTGACACGGGGTGTGTCGCGGCCCTTATTCTGTATGTAATATACTAAAAAATTTTCAAAAAATCGCGTAGATCTTGTGTTTTTGGGTCTTGCAAAAGAGAAATATCTCCATGCTCTACAATTTTACCATCTTTCATAAATATGATGTAGTCGGCAAAATTTCTTAAAAATGGAATTTCATGGGTAACAAAAACAAAATTTCGCCCGTCATTTTTAAGTTGTGTAACTGCTTTTAAGACCTCGTCTGTTAATATTGGATCAAGCGCCGCAGTGGGCTCATCTAAAAAAATGAATTCAGGATCAGTGGCTAGAGCTCTGGCGATAGATCCCCTTTGCGCTTGACCACCAGACACTTCATGAGGTTTTTTGTCTGCTTCAGATTCAATAAACAGCATTTTTAAAAGCTCGTCTGCTTTTGCATTTGCACTTGCTTTGTCATATTTTTTGATTTTATGCAAGATCAATGTGATGTTTTTTTTCAAAGTCAAATGTGGAAATAAGTTGTGCTTTTGGAACACAATGGCGATTTTGTTTAAAAAAACAGAATTGTCTAATATGGGTGAAAGCTCGTTTATGACAATTTCGCCTTTGTCAGGGATTTCAATGCCGGAAAGTTGGCGAAGAAGTGTGGATTTTCCACATCCGGACTCGCCTATAATACCGATGGAGCTACAGTTTTTTGCGTTGAAAGTAATGTCGTTTAAAATAACTTCTCCGCCATAGGACTTTGTGAGGTTACGGATATCAATGTTCATTATGTTGCCACCTTCTTTCCAACGTATTTGGCGATTAAAGATAGTGGAATGGTGACGGCTAAATACATCAGCCACATCACATAGTATCCCTCGATAAAGGCAAAGTTTCGCTGAGCGATGACAGTGATGACGTATGTTATTTCAGTGACAGAAATGATATTTAGCAAAGATGAACTTTTGATAGCACTTGAAAGATTATTGATAAGTGAAGGAATAAATGGTTTTATCATTTGAGGGATAATGATATATATATACCGTTGGTACCATTTAAACTGGTATAAGTCCATGACGGTATATTGGTCGGCATCCACCACAGCCGCAGTAGTTTCATAGGCGTTGGCAATATAAGGGCCGTTGTACAGCACAAGCGCAAGAATTCCCAGCACAAGTTTGTCGTTATAATTTATTACAGCGCCAAATACGTAAACGATGAGAAAAATCATGACAAGTAAAGGTGTGCCCATGATGATTTCGTTGAATACGTTGGAAAAAGCACGCAAGATGACGATTTTTGAGCGCATCATCATAAAAATAACGAATCCCAATACAAGGGAAAACAATAGCGTGAGAACACTGACATAAATTGTGCCGAAAAAGGCTTCTATCAATAAATTGCCATGCTGAAGAATCATGTCATATTGTGGCGTAGCACTTGTAGAGTAAAAAAGTGCAAAGTAAATGCCTATGGCAAATAACAAAATGACAAGCAGGTATTGGATGACGACTGTTTTTTTCTTCATATTATTCGGTCCAACCATCCGGCTTTTGAACAATGTAATCTAAGCCAAATTCATCACTTTGCAAAAATTCAGCGATGATGACGTCATATTCTTCCCTGATTTGATCGAATAATCCACCATCTTCATACATGGTAGCGATAAACTCGTTGGATTTTTCAAGCATTTCGGTATCGCCCTTTGCCACAACAAAGCTGGAACCCGACCAGTTGCCAATGTTACTGTATACAATAGTGGTTTCCTTGTTTTCTGCATGGAACTGATGAACCTCGTTTGAAGCAACAAGAGCGGTGGATTGTCCGTTTGATACCTCAAGAATGCCCAGGCCTATTTCAGTGACTTCTTCTACTTCAGCGCCGTATTCTTGTGGAACAAGCACGCCGAATGTTCCGGATAGGCCAATGAAGCTTTGACCGGTAAGATTGAAAAACTCTTCAGGTGGCATGTCGTCGGTTATATTGTTTGCCTCGGCAAAGTCTTTATTCACAAGCGCAAGGGATTGTGTGTATCTGTAAGTGTCAGAAAAATCAGCGTTTTTAGCGCGTTCTTCGGTTTCGGCCATGTCGGGGATCAGAATGTCTACATCACCTGTTTGTAGCGCCGGAATCAGCAAAGAAAAATCAGTGTTTACAATTTCAAGTTCCATGCCCATATAGTCTGCAAATGCCTCTGCAATCAAAGGCTCCAGCCCGGCAGGATCACCGTTGTCATCGATATATGAGAAAGGTGGGAATTTTAGGTCTATTCCCACACGCAAAACTTCTTTAGTGGTATCAGCCTCTGGGGCTGCCTCTGATTGTGAATCAGCAGGTGCAGCGCAAGCGCTAAATAATAGGATGATTATCAATAAAGCGGTTAGAATTGAAATGGATTTTTTCATGAATCTTTACCTCTTTTCGTTGAATTTATAATTATGATTATGTTACATATACTGTATTATTATATGTCTATATTGTGAATTTGTAAAGCGAACACATCAGGACATAGTTTATGGGACAAATAATATGGTAAAATAAATTGTATGAAAAATATGTATTTTAAAGTAGATTGTGGTAAAAAATGATAATAGATAACTTTGCAATGAAGAAGTAAATGTGAGATAATAAATAAAAAGAATTTTAAGCTACGCAAAACATTTCAGAATGCTAAAAAGGGGGAACGTTAAAGTGAAGTGTCCATATTGTGGTACCATTAACTCAAAGGTGATAGACTCACGTCCGGCAGATGACTCGGCACGTATCCGTCGCAGGAGGGAATGCTTAGAGTGTGAAAAGCGATTCACAACATATGAAATTGTGGAGACCGTTCCATTGATGGTGGTGAAGAAAGACAAAAGCAGGGAAGCGTTTGACAGGGAAAAGCTGCTACAGGGTTTGCTTCGTGCTGGATATAAACGGCCTATTTCCTACCGTGTGATGGAAGATATGGTGAATAACATCGAGCAAAAACTATTGAGTCATTACGAAAAAGAAATTACATCCATGCAAATAGGCGAGCTTGCTATGAAAGAACTTCAACAGGTGGACGAAGTAGCATATGTAAGGTTTGCTTCGGTGTATCGTCAATTCAGTGATGTGAACACATTTATGGATGAGCTGAAAGATTTGCTGAACAGGCAAGATTTGAAAAATAGTCGCTGAGTAGGGCCGATACCTTGTAAGGTGAAGTGTTGTGTGACATTTTGCTTTGAAAATAAAGCTTTGTGTTTATTTTGACCTCCTAAATAGTCGAATTTGTTGAAAAGCTGTAGCATATGTGATATTGTATAGCTGTATGAACAAAAAAACAAGTACGATAGTTTTTGATACTGCTATCAAATGTGTTACTATAAATTCTGTTGGGAGTAAATTATGAAAGAGGATTTGTTTGGAAAGTGTCCATACCTTACTGTGCAAAAATTACTGTCAGGGAAATGGTCTATTTACATTTTACTTTTGCTGTCTGAAAACCCGTTAAGGTTTAATGAGATGCAAAGAAGGATGCCGGAAGAGATGACACATACATCTCTTTCGAGGCAATTGAAAATGCTGGAGCAGTCGGGTTTAGTGGAAAGAATAGACTATCAGCAAATTCCACCTAAAGTGGAGTATATATTAAGTCCCATCGGCAGACAGTTTACGCCTGTGCTAGACACAATGTGCGAATGGGGCAAAAAATATATAGAGTATAAAAAGCAACTGTGAGGAATAGATGGTATATAAATCTATACTTGAAGGTTTAAGTAATTGGTAATAGACATACAAGAAATAATAGTGGCGGTGATATGTATGATAGATATTATTGATATGAAGACTACGTCTTTAGAAGATTTGAAAAAAGATAGTATGGAAGATGCGCCGGATGTGAGCGTGGCTGTAGGCGAGATTCTACAGGCGGTTAAGCAAGGGGGCGACCCTATTGTGATGGGATATACCCAGAAGTTTGACGGTGCGATTTTGAATGATATGAAAGTGAGCCAAGAAGAGATAGATAACGCTGAAAAAGAAGTGGGCGAAGAGTTTTTGTCGGTACTTCGTAAAGCGGCTGAAAACATATATGCTTTTCATCAAAAACAAGTGAGACAAGGTTTTGTGATGGCAGATAAGCCGGGGGTTGTGATGGGTCAGCGGATTATACCGCTGCAAAAAGTGGGGCTTTATGTGCCCGGAGGCACAGCGGCTTATCCCAGCACGGTACTGATGGATGCTATTCCTGCAAAAATTGCGGGGGTAGAGCAGGTGGTTATGGTGACACCACCCAGCGAAGACGGAAGTGTGCATCCGGCCATATTAGCGGCAGCGTCTGTTGCCGGAGTAAAAGATATATATAAAGTGGGTGGAGCACAGGCTGTAGCGGCGCTGTGCTACGGTACAAAGAGCATCCCACGTGTAGATAAAATTGTGGGACCGGGAAACTTGTATGTTGCCACGGCTAAAAAGATGGTATATGGTATGGTGGATATTGACATGATAGCCGGACCCAGTGATGTGTTGGTGGTGGCGGATGACACGGCAAATCCTGAGTATATTGCGGCCGATATGCTGGCACAAGCAGAGCACGATGTTTTGGCAGCAGCAGTGCTGGTAAGCACCAGTGAAGGTGTTGCGAAAAAAGTGCAGGTCGAGCTGGAACGTCAGCTGGAAAACACCGAGCGTAAAGAGATAGCCAGACAATCCATACTTGAAAATGGTAGGATTTTACTAGTGGAAAGCATAGAAGAAGGATTGGAAATTGCAAACACACTGGCACCGGAGCATCTGGAACTTTGTGTGAAAGATCCCTTTGGTGCATTACCTATGGTGAAAAACGCCGGTAGTGTATTTTTGGGCAATAACACCCCGGAGGCGCTGGGGGACTATTTTGCAGGCCCGAATCACACCCTGCCTACTGCCGGCACGGCGCGGTTTTATTCGCCGCTTTCGGTGGATGACTTTGTGAAAAAAAGCAGCTACTTATACTATTCAGAAGAGGCCTTGCAAGAAGTGGGCGATGATGTGCACTTATTTGCAAGCAAGGAAGGCCTTTTTGCGCATGCAAACAGCGTTAAAGTGCGTATGAAGAAAAAATAAACTACAAGTGGTGAATATATGTCACGTTTTTTGAACGAGAGGCTACAATGTTTAGAGCCGTATACCCCGGGTGAACAACCTAAGAAAATGAAGCTTATAAAGCTGAACACCAATGAAAACCCATATCCACCGGCTCCGGGTGTGGAAAAAGCTGTGAAAGAGGCAGCAGAAAATCTTAGGCTTTATCCTGATCCACAAAGCCAAGCACCGACAGAGGCTTTGGCGCAGTTTTTTGGCGTGAATAGCGAGCAGGTGTTTCTTTGTAATGGTAGTGATGAGGTATTGGCTTTTTGTTTTCAGGCGTTTTGCGATGGTGGGGTGGCTTTTGCCGATATTACATATGGTTTTTATCCTGTGTACGCAGGGCTTTATAATATTAAAGAAACTGTAGTGCCTTTACGAGAGGATTTTTCCATAGACGTGAAGGACTATTGCGGCATAAATAAAACAGTGGTGCTGGCAAATCCAAATGCACCTACAGGCCTTGCGTTATCACTTGATGATGTGAAAGAAATTTTACAAACAAACGATAAAAACCTTGTGATAATAGACGAGGCATACGTGGACTTTGGCGCAGAAAGCTGTGTGTCATTACTCAAAAAATACGACAACTTACTGGTGGTGGGCACGTTTTCAAAGTCGCGGTCAATGGCAGGCGCCAGAGTAGGGTATGCCGTTGGCAGCAACGAGCTGATAGCGGATCTTAACACTGTGAAGTATAGCTTTAATCCATATAACTTAAATCGTATGAGTGCCGCTGCGGCAAAAGTTGCTGTGGAGGATAAAGAGTATTTTGATGAGTGCCGCCAAAAAATCATAGCTACACGTGAAAAAGTGATGAAAGAGCTTGTGAGCATGGGATTTAAGGGCACTGAAAGCAAAACAAACTTTATATTTGTAGAGCATGTGAAATATAAAGGCAAAGAAATATACGATTCTTTACGAGAGAAAAACATACTGGTGCGTCGATGGGATTTGCCACGTATTGAAAACTATCTTCGAATCACCATTGGGACGCAAGAAGAGATGGATGTTTTTTTGCAGGCAATGAGAGAAATTGTAGGCAAATAAACTATCAGCATAAAGAAGGGCGGTGGCTTGCTACATGAGATCAAATGTTCACACACACTGTACTTTGTGTGATGGCAATAACACACCAAGAGAAATGATAGAAGCGGCAATAAAGCTGGGATTTAGCGATCTTGGCTTTTCTTCCCATTCACCTACTTGGTTTGAGCCTACTTGTCCCGGCGTGAAAAGCGAAAAAGAATACATAAAAGAAATTCGAGGCTTACAAAAAGAATACAGTGGAAAAATACATATAGCCTGCGGAATTGAGCAAGATACGCATGTGCCTGTTATTGAAAAAGACTATGATTATATAATTGGCTCAAATCATTGCTTGCCAAACATTGGAGAAAAATATATTGCGGTGGATTCTACACCGCTTATATTGCAAAATGCGGTAAGAGATATTTATGACGGAAACGCACACGAGATGGTGAAAGATTATTATAAGCTTTTATTAATGGGTGTTCAGCGAGACAAACCGTCGATAGTAGGACATTTTGACCTTGTGAAAAAGTTTAATCAAAAGTGTGATATATTCGATGAAGATGGAAAAGAATATAAAGATTTCGCACTTCAAATTTTTGATGCAGTGATTGATGCTGTGAAAGGTTATGACGGTATTATAGAAGTGAACACAGGCGCAATATCTCGTGGTTGGCGCACCGATCCATACCCGTCGCTATTTTTGCTAGAGCATGCTGCGCAAAGAAAAGCCCCGATGATAATCACCGGGGACAGTCACTCAAGCGATAGCCTGGATTGTTATTACGATGAGTCCGAAGAACTTTTGCGAAAAGCAGGATTTAACAGCATGATAGTGCTCTATAAAGGAAAGTTCTGTGAAGTGCCGCTGTAGAAAAGTGGTGCAACTATTCGATGACACCACGATCTTCAAATGCTGAAAGCAAGTCGTCCATGTTAGGGGATACAGACATTGGCTGTGTGGTTGCGTTTGTAGCGTTTGAAATATCTTTCAGGCCGTTTCCTGTCACAATACTGACAACAAGAGCGTCAGGCGGGATTTTTTTCTCAGCCACCAGTTTCATAACACCGGCAGTGGCGGCTACACCCGCAGGCTCGCCAAAAACACCGGTGGTTTTTCCAAGCAGAGCCATGGCCTGCAATATTTCTTCGTCGGTGACATTTACAGTGATACCGTTTGAGCTACGAATGGCGCGCAAGGCTTTTTTGAAGTTTCGGGGAACACCAACGGCGATACTGTCAGCGATAGTGTTTTCTTCCATAGGCACAAGAGTGTCTTTATTTTCTTTTATAGCGTTGTTTATGGGGCGACATCCACTTGCTTGTACGCTGATAAGACGAGGAAGCTTTGAAATAAATCCGGTGTGGTATAAATCATAAAAACCTTTCCATACGCCGGCAATGGTGCATCCGTCGCCCACAGATACCGCCACATAGTCAGGCGACTTCCAGTTCAGTTGCTCTGCTATTTCGTACGACACAGTTTTTTTGCCCTCAGAAAGATAAGGGTTTATTGCTGCATTGCGGTTGTACCACCCGAATCTGTCAATAGCTTGAGCAGACAGGCGAAAAGTATCTTCGTAGTTACCTTGTACACTGATGACATTAGCGCCGAAAATCATCAGCTGAGCTACTTTTCCTTTTGGTGCTCTTTGCGGAACAAAAATATATGTAGAAAGTCCTTTGGCGGCGGCGTTACCGGCAAGTGAGGAAGCTGCATTTCCGGTAGACGAACAAGCAATAGTGCTAGCGCCTGCTTCAACAGCTTTTACCACAGCCATGGCGGAGGCGCGGTCTTTTAGGCTTTGGGTCGGGTTTAGGCCATCGTCTTTTATGTATAGCTGAGAAATACCCAGCTGTGCACCTAATATTTCTGCATGATATAAAGGTGAGCCGCCCACATGCAGACCACTTGTGTCAGCACTTTCAGGGATGGGCAGGAACTCTTTATATCGCCACATTGTGTTATCGCGACGTTTTGAAATGGTTTTTTTGTTTATCTTTGACGAAATGAAATCATAGTCATAAACCACCTCTAAAATGCCACCGCAATTGGTGCAGGTTGTGATGCTGGGATGTGAATGGTGGTGCTTGTCACAGTCAATACACTTTATACCTATAACATGATTCATATGAAGTCTCCTTGCTAAAAATTGTGACGCATTAAATCTCTTACTTTACTGTACCATATTTTTGTGTTTTACGACATATTAAATTGATAAGTATGTAAAAGTGTGTGGCAAATAAATGGGATTTAGGGTATAATAAAGGATAAATCAGTAAAATAAATGTTTTTTGGTGGTAAAATATATTTCGGAGGAATGGCATGAGTTTGCGAAAACAGCAAATATCGAAAGTGGCTTTGGGTGTTGTGCTCATTGTAGTTTCGATATTGATTGCTATTGTGATTTTAAATGCTATATCGGCGCAATACCCTGAAAATGCTCTTCCGCAACTGAGCGTATATTATAGTGGGACTGAAAACAACTTGCAGCTTCCATTGTCTCATGTCCAGCGAGATACGTATAGCTGGCAGTTTTTATTTTGGAACAGGCAGGGTGGCGGACAAGACCTTGAAATATGGCGGGAAATTATCCCGGCAGAACTGCAGGGGAATACCCAGCTGGCGTTAGGGTTTGATATAAGCCCGCAAGAAGTTCATGTGACGCTTTCCTCGAACGAAGGACCTTTTGAAGAAATGAGCGGGAATTTGCTGGTGCCGAATGTTGTGGGTACATATGTTTATTGTATTGATGCCAATTTTGGTGAAGGAAAAGATGTGCGGTACTATGTGCGAATTAAAGTGCCGTGGTAAAAGTGAAAGCAGTGTATATGCTGTGCAAGTGGAAGGATAAAAAATGCAATTTGAATTTGTGGCGCCGTGTTATTTTGGTCTTGAGAAGGCAGCAGTGTTTGACTTTAAGCGGATAGGCGCTCAAGATATTAAAGTGAGTGATGGGCGTATTAGATTTAAGGGTGACGAGCATGTTTTAGCGGCGGCCAACCTGAACAGCAGATGTGCCGAGCGTGTGCTGTTGTTATTGGGTAGCTTTCCTGCAAAGACGTTTGATCAGCTTTTTGATGGCGTCTCGGAGATTGCGTGGGAGGACTATATCCCTAAAACGGCTAAGTTTCCTGTGAAAGGTTCCAGCTTGTCCAGCACTCTAACCAGCGTGCCGGCGTGCCAGAGTATTGTGAAAAAAGCAGTGGTGGAACGCATGCGCAAGGGGCATAAAGTGCAGTTTTTGCCCGAACGTGGCAAGGATTATCGTATACGTTTTTCACTGCGCAAAGATATGGCCGAGGTGTTTTTGGATACCAGTGGTGATGGTTTGCACAAACGTGGATATAGACGCGTTGCTGGCGCGGCACCACTGAAAGAAACGTTGGCTGCAGCTATGGCTGATTTTTGTCGTGTGCGCAGAGAGTCTAAAGTTGAAGACCCATTTTGCGGTAGCGGTACGCTGATTATCGAATCAGCACTGAAAGCGAAAAACATAGCGCCAGGGCTTGGTCGGACATTTGCGGCTGAGTATTATGAGTTTTTGCCGGAAAATGTGTTTGAGCTTGCGCGTGAGAAAGCAAGAGCAGAAATAAAGTATGATGCAGATTTCATGGGATTTGGTACAGACATTGATCCGGCCATGGTGTCGCTGGCAAGGGCAAACGCAAAACTTGCCGGGGTGGGGGATTGTTGTCAGTTTACGCAAGGTGATGTGGCAGATTATGTACCGAATACCGAGGCATTGCTTTTGACAAACCCACCATACGGTGAGCGCCTGATGAACATAGAAGATGCGGCGAAATTGGCGCTGATATTAGGCAAAGCTGTGAGAAAACACTCACCTAAAATGGCGGGGATAATATCTGGGGATACCGAGTTTGAAGCACATTTTGGTAAAAAAGCGGATAAACGCAGAAAAGTATATAATGGCATGTTACCGTGCCAGCTATATATGTATTTTTAGCATAATGTGAGATTGTGGAGGGGTTCGAGTGATCAAGAAATTAGACCATGTTGTTATAACTACGGCACATGTGGATGGGTGTTTGCGGTTTTATGAAAAGCTTGGCTTTGCCTCTAAAGTTAGTGAGGGCCGATGCGAGCTTTTTGCGGGTGATTTTAAAATAAACGTGCACACCTTGGGCAGTGAGCTGATACCGCATGCGCAGAACGTGCAAAGTGGAAGCGCTGATTTCTGCTTTGAGATTGAAGAGAAAGCTGAAGATTTTAAACAGATGCTGAAAGAAAAAGGCGTTGAGATAGAGCAAGGCGTGGTGGTACGCACAGGCGTTAGAGGTAAAATGAATTCGGTATATGTTAGGGATCCTGATGGAAATTTGCTTGAATTTTCAAGCTATGAAAAATAAAAATATAGTGTGAATGTAATTTGTATAGTAGCTTTGGAGCTTATCCAAGGCTATTTTTATGTAAAAATTCCAAATCCACACTGATTTTACATAATTTTGACGTATTTTACGTGTAAAATGAATAAGCGATTTTTGTGCGTATATAAATGAGATTGAATCAGCTTGATTTAAATAAAATGTCACAAAGAAAATATTACAAAGAAAAGAGATATAAAAATGCTTTCAAAATTGAGTGTAAAAAAACCATATACCGTGTTTGTAGCGGTTATGCTGGTGTTGGTTTTGGGGGTTATCTCTTTTCTGAATGTTACCACAGACCTTTTGCCCAGCATAGAACTTCCATATGTGTTGGTGATAACATCATACCCCGGCGCAAGTCCTGAAAAAGTGGAGGAAGCCGTCACAAAACCACTGGAGGCAGCTCTTGGTACCACGGCAAACCTTGTGAATATATCCTCGGAGTCTAGCGAGAATATGAGCATGGTGACCATGGAGTTCGAACAAGGAATAAACATGGATTCGGTGGTTATTGATGTGTCGGGCAAAATCGACTTGGTAGAAGGCGGTTTTGACGATATGGTAGGTACACCGTCTGTGCTGAAAATCAGTCCTGACATGATGCCTATTGCAGTGGCTAGTATTGACATGGAAGGCATGAGTATGCAAGAAGTGTCAAATTATGTAGAAAGTGAAGTTATACCTGAGTTTGAGCGAGTTCCGGGTGTGGCCGCAGTGGAGGCAAGCGGTCTTTTGGAAACCCAAGTGACAGTGACGCTGGACCCTGTGAGGATTGAAACAATAAATGGTAAAGTTCTTGCCGGTGTGGATTCCGAGCTTGCCGAGGCACAAGAAGAATTAAGCGATGCACAAAGAGAACTGGATGAAGGATTGCAGGAAATTATCGACCAGCAAGCAGAGATGGAATCGGGCCAGTCTCAGCTGCAAGCAGCAAGTGGTGAAATGTCTACCCAGCTGGCACAGGCTAGTGCGCAGATAGATGCCGCTGTGGCTCAAATGGCGGCACTTGAAAGTGAAAAAGCTGTTTTAGCAGGAAATAAAATAGCGTTTGAAATAGAAAAAATGAAATGGGAACAGTCGTATGCCATGTTGAATGGTACCGGCGGTCAACCCGGTGTTTTGCAAGTGATTGCAGGGCTTTTTGCGGCGAACCCATCGTTTGTTGTCGGCTTTACAACGGTACCGGTATCCACTGCCGATGCGGCAGCAATGCCCACTGCAGAATGGGAAGCATACAAAACAGCACTAGCGAGTCTTATCACTCATTTGGGGACAAGCGCACCGGCTGAACTAAGCATGGTGCTTACTATTTTGTCCGAGAGTTCTATACAAGAAATAAATAATACACCGGCTATTGTGGCGGATTTTGATACGGAACTGCGGAACATAGAAGTACGTGAAGAAACTATTGATATGGTGCTGGCTACATTGCCAACAGACATTGCCGCCATGCAAGCGGCTTATGCCGAGCTTGAAAGTGGTAAATTGAGCGCTATGAGCGAGTTCACAAAACAAGATGTGCTGCTGGAAAGCGGTCTTGCGCAAATGGAGTCTGCCGAGCAAGAATTGGAGCAAACAAAAGAACAGCTAGAGCAGTCTCAAGAAGATATGGATGAGGCACGTGATAATGCGCTAAAGCAAGCGGATATCACGGGTATTTTAAACCAAGATATGGTAAGCAGTGTACTAATGGCAGAAAACTTTGACATGCCGGCAGGGTATGTGGAAGAGGGAAATTTCAGCTATCTTGTCAAGGTTGGCGAGCAGTATGACAGCATTGAAGAACTGATGGGTACAACTATATTTTATGCTGATATAGACGGTGTAGGACATGTGAGCCTTGGTGATATCGCCACAGTGGAGCAAACAGATAACTCGCAAGAAAGCTATGCAAAGGTGAATGGGAACAATGCTGTTATTTTAAGCTTCCAAAAACAAAGCACGTTTTCCACAGCGGCAGTTTCGGATGAAATCAATAAAGTAATGCAGGATTTTGAAGAGGAAAATTCAGACGTGAACTTTGCTGCGCTGATGGATCAGGGCGATTATATCGACATGGTGATAAACAGCGTATTGACGAATCTTTTGTATGGTGGAATTTTAGCGATTTTGGTTTTAGCGTTGTTTTTGCGCGATATGAGGCCTACGTTTGTTGTGGCATGCAGTATACCGTTTAGCCTGCTTTGTGCAGTGACGGCAATGTACTTTAGCAATATCACCCTGAATATTATTTCACTGTCGGGTCTGGCGCTGGGTGTCGGAATGCTGGTGGATAACAGTATAGTTGTAATAGAAAATATATATAGGCTGCGAAGTGATGGCGTGCCGGTGGCAAAGGCCGCAGTGGAAGGCGCAAAACAAGTGTCGGGAGCTATTTTTGCCTCCACGCTTACCACTGTATGCGTGTTTTTACCGATAGTATTTACCACAGGCCTGTCAAGAGATTTATTTATGGATATGGGCCTAACTATTGCATATTCTCTTCTTGCCAGCTTGTTTGTGGCGCTGACATTGGTGCCTGCTATGGCTGCAACTACACTTAAAAATAGGCCGAGTAAACAGCAAAAATGGTTTGATAAATTTGTGAATTTATACTCGAAAGTATTGTCATGGTGTTTGCGCCGTAAAGCTCCCGTGCTGATTTTAGCGCTGATATTACTTGCGTTTAGCCTTTACAGTGCAACACAAATGGGAACGGCGTTTGTTCCGCCCATGCACAGCCCACAGATGTCAGCAACCATGACAATGCCAAAAGGTAGCAGTGATGCAGACACATTTGTCATGAGTGATGAAGTGATGGGTAGAATATCTGGCATTGAAGGTATAGATACTGTGGGTGCAATGTTTGGCAGTGGTGGAATGATGATGATGGGCACAGGCAGTGGCGAAAGCCAAGTGGTGCAGTTTTATGTTC
>CAYIZZ010000056.1:0-14276 GCA_964367945.1 uncultured Oscillospiraceae bacterium
CATTTGTGCCAGAAGAAGATATACTTAGCAAGGTGTTTGTGCGGATATATCCAAATCCGGGCACGATAGAATAATGAGTGCATAAAAAAGCCTGAAAATGAGGTGAGCTGGAGTTTATGGAACACTTAAAAGATCTTTGCCACTTTTATGAAAATGAAGGTGATGAGCGTCTGCGCTTGCATAAAGACAGCATACAACACCTGGAATTTTTGACGGCAACAAAATATATAGACAAAGCATTGGGTGAAAACTCTGCAGTGCTGGACAGCTGCGCCGGCAGTGGCGTGTATGCGTTTTATTTGGCCAAAAAAGGACATCGTGTGACGGCAGGGGATATTGTGGGGCATAATGTAGCGCTGATACGTGAAAAAGAAGAACGTGAAAAATGCCTGCAATCAGTGCAAGAAATGGACGCACGAAATCTTTCAATGTATGAAGATAGCAGTTTTGATGCAGTGCTTTGCATGGGCGCATTATATCATTTACATGAAAAAGAAGATAGGCGCAAAGTGATAAGCGAAAGCTTGCGTGTGCTAAAGCCCGGCGGAATACTAGCGTGTACATACATGAATAGATACGCTGTTATCATGAATAACATCGGAAAAGATTTTGAAAACATCGAAGACGCGATGCAGTTTTCAAAAAATGGGACAGAAGGCATATATTATGCTGATACACCGACTAATATGGAAAAATGGCTGGCTGAATACCCACTTGAAAAACATGTGCATATTCCGCTGGACGGTATGACATATTTTCTGACACACACGGCCGGAATACTTCAAAGTGATGAAGCATTTAAGAGGTGGAAAGAATACCATTTTGCCGTGTGTGAAGACGAAAGTTTACTGGGAAGCAGCTATCACAACATGTATATTGCAAAAAAACTGTAGGATATATTTTTATACGGTGGAGGAGTAACATGGCAAACGGTATCAGAACGGCAAATATTGAAGATAGTGCGGATATCCTGAGGATATATGCACACTATATTATAAACACAGCGTATACATTTGAAGTGGATGTGCCGGAAATATCACAGTTTACAAAAAGAGTGGAAGAAATAAGTAAGGAGTATCCGTTTTTAGTATATGTTCAAGATGAAAAAATTGTGGGGTATGCATATGCGTCGAAACATAAAGAAAGAGCCGCATATTGCTATGATGTAGATGTGTCGGTGTATCTTGATATAGAATGTGTGGGCGCAGGCATCGGTACAAAACTGTACAACATGCTTTTTGAGATGCTGAAAAAGCAAGGATTTTATAACGCATATGCCGGAATTACCGTGCCGAATGAACGAAGCGTAGAGCTACATAAAAAATATGGATTTGAAGATATAGGTGTTTTCAAAAAAACAGGGTATAAGTTTGATAAGTGGCATGGGGTTCAATGGATGGGAAAAACTCTTCAAGAGCATACGGTGCCGCCCAAGAAGCTATTGCCTGCCGAAAAAATAGAACTTTAGCAAATAAAAAGTAGCAGATGTGAAAGCTCACATTTGCTACTTTTTTATTTATTGCTATTCAAGTGGTAGTCCATTAAGCTTTAAAAAGCTTAGCTTGTCCATATATCCGCGCTGAAAAATAATTTTGGAGTTTACAACATGGAAAAAACCGCAACCTCTGAATCCTTTGGGGTCTTTCCACTCCATGATAGCCCATTCGCCGTCTTCAAAGATATTTTCAGGGATGCACACCATTGTAGCTAGGGCAAACTCCTCTTGAAAACGTTGATAGATGGCTTTTTTGCCGACTACAGGATCTGTTACAACCTGATGATTTATGGCATCTTCTGCATAAAGCTCGGAAAGCGCCTTGGCGTCAGCTTTGTTGAAGTGTCAATCCACATAAGCAGTGTTTCTTTTGGTGTCATGCTAGTGCTCCTAACCTAGTAGTGTTCTTTACGGCGCATTTTGCGCAAATCATAGCGTTTTTGGCCTGCTTCCCATTCGCAGCGTTCTTCGTCGGTGCACAGTTCCAGCGAGGGCACAGGCACAGGTGTGCCGTCCTTATTAGTGGCAACAAACACAATATATGCTTTGTTTATTTTTTTTCGCGAGCCGTCTGCTTGGGCTATGTAAGTATTCACTTTTACTTCCATTGATGTGGTGCCGGTGTATGTAATACATCCGTCTAAAACCAGCAAGTCACCCAAAAAAGCAGGTGCACGGAAAATAAGCGAGTCCACAGCGGCAGTGGTGATGATACACCCGGAATGCCTATAAGCCACTATACCTGCAAGCTCGTCAATCCACTGCATTAATGTACCACCAAACAAGCGGCCCTCGCTGTTAAGATGCTGATACCGTAAAAGACGAGTGATTTCGGTCTTTGAATGTGCTACATTTTTTTTCATGCAATACTCCTGTTCAAGTTGGTTTATTGAATCGGATAAGACCTGATTTGATACAAAAAGCTAAAAGACATAAAAGGCCGATAACGCTAAGGACAATTCCTAAAGTGCCACCCGGTGGAAAATATGAAAGTGTAATGGTAGAGTCTCCTTGTGGGCAAAACGCAGCCATTAAGCCATAGTCGGCCTGGATTAAATCCACCGGCTCGCCGTTTATTTCGCACTGCCAGCCGGTGTCGTAAGGCAGTGTTATAAGAATCATACCATCATTTGGCATAGATATATTAGCACTAACATAAGCGCTGTCGGCAGTGACATCGGTGGCGGACATGCTTTTTCGTGCGGCGATTCCGGTTTCGTATGTAAGGCTATCCGCTGAGGATAAAACATTCATGGATGGCTCAGCGGACTCGGTATCGGAAAGAACTATGCCGTGCAGCATGGCAATACTTTTTTCATGGTTTGAAAGAGTGTCGGCATAGGCTTGTGATATGACAGCATCAAAACCTATTATAAGCGGTAGTGCGTCTTCGTTTTTTAGAATTGAAAACGGAGTAGACTCTGCAAAAAGGGTGAGGTTTGGCAGTGGATATACAGCAGGATCCGCCACAGGAGACAGTAAATATTCCACGCCGAGAAGGCTCCAAAGGCCAACCTCGTCGAACTCTATACGCGAGATAGAAGTGCGATTGCGACCAAAAGCTTCTTGCAGGTTGAAGATACCACCGGGTAAAGTGGAGTTGAAGCTAAACGGGCTACCGTGGTCAAAATATGTGTTTGAAACATTTGGCACGTATATACGATAGTTGCCATTTGGCAGGGGAGTGTTTTTGCCGGCATATATAGTATTTTGTGCAAGCACAGGCAAAGGGCCGTAGTCTGCCTTTGCGATTTGCTGGTTAAAGAAGATATTTAGGCCGGCCGTGCCAAATCCAAAAAGTGCTACTGCCACCACCAACACACGTGGGCAGTTTTGCCAAAAAATGCGTGATGTGGCGGTGAATATAAGCCCGAAGGCTGTTATGACCAAAAGAAATATGAAAAGTGGTAAGTGGATGATGGTGGACGGATTTTTAAAATACACCTGCCATGCCAGCATGCAAACTGTGAATATAGCCGCGATGCCACCATATAAAACGAAGCCTTTTTTTATAGAGATGTTTTTGTCTTCAAGTACCTGCACTGTGGCTAAAGCAACGCACAGAACAGGCATATACAGCCATCTGGTGTAATAAGTGCCGTTGAATGCGTTAAAAGCACTGTTTAAAATCGGAATAAAAAGGCAAACAGCACACACAAGTAAAATGCTACGAAGCCAGCTTTTGCGCCGATGCATCAAAAAACTGAACACAAATACCAACCCAAACATCGGAAGGTATAGCTCCGGCGAGGTTGCATCGGGGTTTGTCATTAAAGTGTTTTGGTGCATCACCTCGGCAGGTAAAACCATGCTGCGGAATAGCTCGAAATACTGGTGTGGGGTGTGAAATACCCACTCTGCGCCAAAGGAAAGCATGCTGCCCACACGTGGATTGGCAGTAAGTGACAAAACAAAAGGAACCAGTAAAAAACCTGACAAAGCCACACCACATACAGCTTCCAGCGCTAAAAACAAAAACTCTTTTATGGATATTTGATAAGTTTTATGTGCCAGCTTTACAAAAAAGTAGATTATCATAAACACCGCTGTGCCGAAAAAAAGCGGTGGGTTCACCAGAATGTTAAGGCAAATGGCCACAGCGAAAAGTCCAAACTTTTTCGTGTCGACAAGTCTATCCATGGCATATGGCAAAAGAGGGAAAAGAGCATATACATCGGCGAAAGGAAAGACAAGGTTTGTCACCCAAAATCCTGAAAATGTATAAAGAATGCTTGCGCACAAAGCGGATAGATCGGTTTTTGTGTGGCGACGTATCCAAAGATAAGAAAAAAGCCCACCTGTGGCAAATTTCAGCATCAAAGCCGGAGCCATTAAATAAGGTGTTACGCTATGCGGAAAAATGAGGTAAAAAAGGGTGAACACGCTACCGAGGTTGTACCAAGAATAGCTTTCAATAACGCCGGTGCCGAGATCCATATTGAAATCGTATAAAAAATCCCCACTGTGTAAAAGACTAACCACTTGCTGCGCCAAAGGGATTTGCTGTGTCACTTGGTCGTTGGAAACATAAAATATGCCGCCTGCGGCGATGGTGAACGGTAAAATAAAAGCCGCCGCAAGAAAAAATGAAGCAAAAAACGCAGTGAGTTTTGGGCGAGATAGCGTTGTGCCGTATTTACCGCTGGGAGAAAACGTAGAAATGGCGGAAGAAAAGCGATTCATTATGAAAAATCCTCCTCCATTGGCCAGCCTGCACATGCATTCAAGCCGGCGTCGGCTGTGTGGCCTTCGAGATATTCAAAATATCCCTGACAAGCAATCATGGCGGCATTATCGCCGGTGTAAACTTGCTCGGCCAAAAAGCAAGAAAGATTTTCGTCGCCGGCTTTTTTTGTTATTTTGTCACGAAGCAGCTTGTTTGCGGCAACACCACCTGCAAGCGCTACGGCAGTAGCCGAGGTATCTTTTGCGGCGGAAAACAAAGTGTCGACTAAAATATCGGATACTTTTTCTTGGAAACAAGCGGCCAGTGAAAAAACATCTAAATCATCGCCCTTCATGTCGGCAGTGTTTTTTATGTTTAGTGCCGCGGTTTTCAGGCCTGAAAATGAAACATCATAAGGGCCGGATACCTTTGGCGTGGGAAGTTTATATAGGGTTTTATCGCCTTTTAAAGCGGCTTTTGCAATAGCAGGGCCGCCGGGATAGCCAAGACCTAGTGTTCGTGCCACTTTATCGAAAGCTTCGCCTGCGGCGTCGTCCACCGTGCGGCCAAGTACCGTGAAATGGGTGTAGCTTTCAACAGACACAAAGTGGCAATGTCCACCACTGGCAACAAGACACAAAAATGGTGGCGAAAGTGTGGGATGGCTTAAATAAAGCGAAGCCACATGGCCACGCAAATGATGCACCGGAACAAGCGGCTTTGCAAATGAAAAAGCAAGGCCCTTGGCAAAGTTGACGCCAACAAGAAGTGCGCCTATTAGCCCGGGCGCAGTAGTGACTGCCACGGCATCGATATCGTTTGGCGATAAACTGGCGTCGGCAAACGCTTTTTCCACAACTGCGCTGATATGCTCTATATGACGGCGCGAGGCAATCTCGGGTACAATGCCACCGTAGAGTGCTTGTTCTTCTACACTGGAGGAAATAGCGTTTGACAAAACGGTGCGACCGTCTTTTACAATGGCGGCGGCGGTTTCATCACAGCTGGTTTCAATGCCGAGTACAATCATATAAAATGCAGTTCCTTTCTGGTTTTAAAAGACGTATATATTACAGGCTGGTGCCCATTAGTAGCCCATCTTCGGTGGGGTTGTTGTACATGCTGGGACGGTTTGATAAAACTTTAAAGCCTAAATCTTGATACAATGCGATGGCGGCGTTGTTACTTTTACGCACCTCTAAAAGACAGCGCGAGATATCAAAAAGCATAAGCTCCTGCAAAGCATGAAGTATAAGAGCTTTGGCGATGCCTCTGCGACGATAACGTGGGTGCACTGCAATCAGCTGCAAGTCCACACTTTCAGGCACTGCCAGAAAACAAGCGAAAGCTACAGGGGTGCCATTGCGCAAGGCCACATAGTTCCAGCAGCTGAGATTGCTTAGGTTGGTTTTTAGGCCGTCGATTGTCCATGGGTCGGGTGCGCTAGCCGCAATATCAGCACATTCAGACAGCATGGCAGTTGTCATGGGTGAAAATGTGATACTTTCCAGCATAAGATATCATCCTCGCTTTTGATGAATTTTACTATAGTAAAGCCTAGCTATCCTTTTGCTTTTAGCCAGTTTTCGCCTGTGTGCACGTCTACCGAAAGAGGGATGCTCATGCTAAAGGCGTTTTCCATTTCTTCTTTTAAAATGGTTTTCACTGTGTCAATCTCACACTCGGGAGTTTGCACAATAAGCTCGTCATGCACCTGCAACACTAAACGTGCCGAAAGTTTTTCGCGATGTAGGCGCTGCCACACACGAATCATGGCAAGCTTTATAATATCTGCGGCGGTACCTTGTATCGGGGTGTTTAGGGCAATACGCTTGCCTAAAGCCTGAATATTACGGTTTGATGCCGAAAGCTCCGGCACGGCGCGTCTGCGTCCGTATAAGGTTTGCACATAGCCGTGCTCTTTGCCAAACTCTACAGTTTTTTCCATGTAATCTTTCACACCGGGGAAGCTGGCAAGGTAGCTGTCGATAAACTCGCCTGCTTCTTTTACCGATACACCGATGTCTTTAGACAAGCTGAAAGCGCCTATGCCATATACTATGCCAAAATTTACAGCCTTTGCCGCACTTCTAAGCTGTGGTGTGACCATGTTTAGCGGCAGGCCGTTTACCAAAGCGGCGGTGGCCTTGTGGATATCTTCGCCGTCCAAAAAAGCTTGCTTCATGGCGGTATCGTTAGAAATATCAGCCAAAATGCGAAGCTCTATCTGGCTGTAGTCGGCATCGGCAAACACCTCGCCTTCAGGCGCTACGAAAAACGCACGCATATGACTGCCAAGCTCGGTGCGTACAGGGATGTTTTGCAAGTTTGGCTCAGAAGAGGATATACGGCCGGTACGTGCTTCTGTTTGGTTAAAAACAGAGTGAATGCGTCCGTCATCTTCAATAACCTTGCCAAGACCCTCTACATAGGTGGAAAGTAGCTTTTGATAGGTGCGATATTGCAAAATCTCGTCTATCACAGGGCTGTATGCACGAAGGCTTTCCAAAGTTTCGGCATCGGTGGAATAGCCTGTTTTGGTTTTTTTACGAGTAGGTAGGCCCATTTTTTCAAATAATGCCTCGCCCAGCTGTTTTGGGCTGTTTACGTTGAATTCATACCCTACAGTCTCGTAAATAAACTCAAGTTGCTTGTCAATTTTTATCTTAAGATCTTCTCCGAAAGATTTAAGTGCTGTGGCATCTATACCAACTCCGTAAAGCTCCATGCTGGCCAAAACTTCGGCCAATGGCTGCTCGATATCTAAAAGAAGGGGCATCATTTGTGCGTTGTCACATTCACTTTTCAGATGGTTGAACAAAGGATGAAGCAAGGCGGCATCGGGATATTCTTCGCAAATAAACTGCGGTGAAATATCGTATTCTGCACACAAGCTTTCCACGGTGTATTTTGGGGAAGCAGGATGCAAAAGATATGCGGCCAGCTTTGCGTCAAATGTGATGTTTTGACAGGGGTTTGTTTGATCATCCGCGCCAAGCGCCATACGGTGCAACGCTTTTGCGTCAAAAACACGTTTTTCACAGCGCTTGTTGCGAAGAAGCTGGAGTAGCTCGTCGCTGTTTTCCTGTGTGTGATACACAGCAAACGTGCCTGATGGCACCACAAGCCAGCCGTCTTCACACGGCGCAAGATATGCAACGCCGGCGGCCACCTGGTCCTTGAAAGGCACAGGGCTGACTTTTGGCAAGTTTAAGGTAGAGGCAGGCGCTTTTTCTTCCAAAGTGGGTGCATCGCCAAGAGAAAGCCTGCTTACCATGCTGTGCATTTCAAGTTTAGCCAACAGGCTGAGTGCGGCGTCTTTGTCTGCCGGTTTCTTTTTATATGCGCCGGCGGCGGTGTCGATGGGTACATCGCAGTCTATCACTGCAAGCTTGTAGCTTAAAAATGCGCTGTCTTTGCCGGCTTTCAGCTTGTTTTGCACAGCGGCTTTTATGGTGTCGCTGTCTATATTTTGATAAACTTCTTGCAACGTGCCAAAATCTTTTATAAGCGAAAACGCTGTTTTTTCGCCAACGCCGGGCACACCCGGGATATTGTCGGAAGCGTCGCCCATTAGTGCTTTTGTTTCAATAAGCTGTTTTGGCGACACACCGTATTTTTCGAAAACGGCGGCCTCGTCCATGCGTGTGGTTTCGCCTTTTCCGCCTTTTGTGGCGGTGAGCAGTACCGTGACACCGTCTCTGATAAGCTGGAGGCTATCGCGGTCGCCTGTGGCAAGCAAAGCCTCGTCGCCACGAAGCGACGCCGCCTTTGACAATGTGCCTAAAATATCGTCTGCCTCATATCCGGCAAGCGATACCTCCACATATCCTAAAAGCGCTAAAAGCTCCTTCAAAACCGGCATCTGAGCCGCCAATTCTTCGGGCATACCTTTACGTTTGGCCTTGTATCCGTCGTACAGTTCATGGCGGAATGTGGGCGCCTTTAAATCAAACGCAACGGCTATTTCATCAGGTTTTTCGGCATCTTCCAGCTTTAGCAAAATATTCATGAACCCATAAATGGCATTGGTAAAAAGACCATCCTTTGTGGTCAGCAGTTTTATGCCGTAAAATGCACGATTGAGAATACTATTTCCATCCAGTACCAGTAATTTCATATAAACCTCGTTTTATTAGATAAAGATGACAAAATAGAAAACATTAGCATAACTATACCACAGAATCTGCTTTTATGGTATTATATTAACGTATGTTTTGAAAAGAAAGCTTGTGAATTAGAGGAGGTTTTCATTTGCATATAGGTGATATCGCAAGTGGGGCGGCGCTTGCGCCCATGGCGGGTATCAGTGACAAGGCTATGCGGCGGTTGTGCGCAGAGTATGGCGCGGCGTTTACCGTTAGCGAAATGGTGAGCGCAAAGGCGCTGACCATGAAAGATGCAAAAAGTTTTCGACTGTTGCGTGATGGTGGGAATGATGCACCGTATGGTGTGCAACTATTTGGTAATGAGCCGGATGTAATGTACGATGCTGTGCGGTGTATTGAAGATGAATACTTTGATTTTTTGGATATAAACATGGGTTGTCCTGCGCCTAAAGTGTGTAATAATGGTAGCGGTAGCGGACTTTTGCGTACACCACAGCTTGCAGGTGAAGTGGCCAAAGCGGCGGTGAAGGCAAGCGTGCTTCCTGTGACGGTGAAAATTCGCATTGGGTGGGACGATGACACCATGACAGGCCTTGAAGTGGCCAAAAGATGCGAAGATGCCGGTGTGGTGCTGTTGGCAGTGCATGCAAGGACAAGGGCACAGCAGTATATGCCGGGCGTAAACCACAAGGCAGTGGAGGAAATAAAAAACGCAGTGAAAATACCTGTGCTGTATAACGGCGATGTGGACAGTGCCGAAGCGGCAAAAACAGCCCTTCAAAACACAGGCTGTGATGGTGTTATGGTGGGCAGGGCTGCTATGGGTAATCCATTTTTGTTTTCAGAGATAAAAGCAATGCTTTTGGGAGAAGATGAACCACAGCCGCCTACGCTGACAAAACGTCTTGCCGTGCTTGAAAGTCAGGTGCGTGAGATGTGCGAAGAAAAAGGCGAAGAATGTGCTATGCGCCAAGCACGTAAAGTGGCGGCAGGGTATGTGCGTGGACTGCGCGGTGCAGCGGCCCTAAGAAGATGTGCACATTCGCTGACAGTGTTTACCGATCTTGAAGAGTTATCAGCGCTTGTATGGGCATATAACAGCACGGTATAATAAAAATGCAAAAGGGATATTGTTATAAAGCACTCAGCTCGTCCAGGTTTTGCTCATAACAGGGCAGAAAATGAGTGATGAAATAATCGGCGGCAGGGCAGTTTAGTTCTTTCAGCTGAGAGATTTGCTGGGCTTTGGCACTGCGAAACTCGGTGTTGCCGGAAGATTCTTCCTCGAGACACTTCACCAGTGCCGACAAACGATCGGCCGCTTTTAACAGTTTTTTTTCAGCTTCGTTTAGTATGTCACCGCTGAGATATGCATACAGGTTTTCCTGAAGCTGTGGTGGCAACAGATGCGATAAATGCTCGGCGCTTTCTCTTTCCAGCTGCTTGTAGGCTGTTTTCAATGCTTTGTTTTTGTATTTTACGGGCGTGGGCATGTCGCCGGTTAAAATTTCGGAGGCATCATGGTAAATGGCGGCTACTGCAATGGTGTCGGGACGGATGTCTTCAAGGTGCAGTATATCGGTGGCAATATGGGCAAGGCAATGCGCCAAAATAGCTGCCTCGGCAGTGTGTTCGGACAAGTTTTCCTGACGTGAAGAGCGCATCAGTCCCCAACGTGTAATATATTTCATGCGTGAGAGCATGGCGCAAAATGCATATGTTTCAGTGTTATTCATTGATAAGCTCCTTTTTAATCGCCTGATTTATAGGCTTTTGCAGGCGTTAATGTGATACATATATTTAATATAAACTGAGTATAACATATTTTTATGCATGTCGGTATAAAGAATGGAGAAACTATGACAATAGCGAAAAATAATGTCATTTTATCAAAAAAAGAAAACAAATATGACGCAGTAAAGATGAGTTTTTTTATAGCGGCGATTGTTTCGGCTGCTATATTTTTGCCGTACTTGATTATTGATAAGGGATTCTTTTTGTATTGTGGCGATTATAACGAGCAGCAAATTCCATTTTACCAATATGTAAACGGGTTTTTGAAATCGGCAGACGGAGGCACGTGGAGCTGGGCCACAGACCTTGGCTCGTCTGTGGTGGCGGGATATGCGTTTTATAATTTGGGCTCGCCGTTTTTATGGCTTAGTTTGGTGGTTCCGGCAAGGTTCATGCCATTTGCCATGGTGCCGTTGTTTATCTTGAAATTCGCCGGCATTGCAGCGGCAAGTGCGTTGTTTTTACAGCGCTATGCAAAAACCAGCAAAATGGTGGTTGTTTGCAGTTTAATATATACATTTTGTGGGTTTAATATATACAACATCTTTTTCAACCACATGCTGGACCCGGTGGTGATTTTTCCACTTCTTTTATGGTCGCTGGATGAATTTATGTATGTAAAGCGCAGGGGTGCATTTGCGTTTTTTGTGGGCTTGGCACTGGTAAATAGCTACTTTTTCTTTATAGGAAACGTGGTGTTTTTGTTTATTTACTTTTTTGTAAAGCTGGCGTGCAAGGAATATACCATCACGATAAAACACTTTAGTCTGCTGGCGTTTGAGGCTTTACTTGGGGTGGGTCTTGGCATGATACTTGCATTGCCCAGTTTTTACAACTTGATAGGAAACCCACGCACAGACAACTTTGCCTCGGGATTTTCACTTATCATGTATGGAGAAGTTCAGCAGTATTTCAACATCTTATCGTCGATGTTCTTGCCACCCGACCCACCATATATGCCAAATATTTTCACAGAAGGCGTAATAAAATGGACGTCAATGAGCTTTTTCATGCCTATTGTGGGAATGTCGGGAGTGTTTGCTTACTCCAAAGCTAGAAAAGGTACAGCACCAAAAATAATTATGTTTATCTGCCTTATCATGGCGCTTGTGCCAATTTTGAACTCGTCATTTTATGCATTCAATGCCAGCTACTACGCCAGGTGGTATTATATGCCACTGCTTATAGCGGCACTGATGACGGTGCATGCGCTGGAAGATAAAGACATAGATATCCGCAGTAGTAGCCGAGTGGTGCTGGTGATAACGGCGCTGTACGCTATTTTGGGTTTGCTTCCCGAGAAAGACGAGGACGGCGTGTGGTCCATAGGCCTTGCCGATGACCAGATGAAGTTCTGGCTGACAGTGTTTACCGCTGTACTTGGCATACTTATTTTTGTTTTTATTGTGCACTCTGCAAAAAACAAGAAAAAGCTGGGAGCAATGCTACTGAGTGCGGTGATAGGGTTTTCGATATTTTATAGTATTATACACATTGCGCTGGGGAAATTCCCACAGTGGGACAACGACGCAAATTATTATAGCGAGCAATGGGTGGGCACAGCGCAGGTGAGCCTGCCGTCGTATGATGACGAGTTTTATCGTATAGACACATATGAAGCCCACGATAACTTAGGACTGTGGCTGGATGTGAGCAGTATACGTACGTTTAATTCCACCATAAATACATCTATAATGGAGTTTTATCCGCTTATGGGCGTGAAACGTGACGTGTCTTCCAAGCCTGAGCTTGAGAAGTATGCGCTGCGTGGTCTTTTGTCGGTGAAATATACACTGATGCCGGTAGAGGAATCGTCCGAATTTGAAGCAGAGGAAGGCACAGACGGCTGGACATATATCAGAACAGATGGTCCGTATGCTATTTATGAAAACGACAATTTCGTGCCGCTTGGCTTTACATATGATGAATATGTATCAATGGATGCTTTATCGGAGATAAGAGATGCAGACAGGGCGAATATTTTGATGCGTGGCATAGGCCTTGACTCAGAGCAAATAGAAGAATATGGACATTTGTTTGAGGGCGAGAGCGTCACGTGGGAGGAATATCAGCCGATAGGCGATGAAGAAGAAACCGATGACGAGGAAGATGAAGTGAACGGGACATATACTTATGATCCTGTGACATATGATAGGTATGTGGAAAATTGTAACGAGCGAAGAGAAACTGCGGCATACCAAAGCAGTGCGTCCACGCATGGTTTTTCGGTGAAGATTGATATGGATGAGGAAGATCTTGTGTTTTTCGGGGTGCCATATGATGAAGGGTTTACCGCTACGGTAAATGGCCAAGACACACAAGTGCTGAAAGTAAGCGGTGGAATGATGGCAGTGTTTGCGCCGGAAGGTGACAACGAAATAGTGTTTACATATAAAACACCGGGACTTTTTGTGGGTGGTATTATCTCGGCGATATGCCTTTTGATATTGATAGTATATGCTTTTGTGTTCCATAAAATTCGTAAAAAAGAACGCTTAATTGAAGCCGAGACAGAAAGAGCGTTTTCCATTGAAGAAGCCAATCGTATGTTGTCGGCAAAAGATGGTGTATTGGAAGTGGATGTAAAAATTATACAAAAGGCATTTCTGGAAAAAGCTGAAGAGGCGGAAAACGACGAAGCACTTGAAGCACTTGAAGAACTTGAAAAAGCAGAGAAGCTTGAAAATGATGAAGAGGCTGTGGCTGAAAAATCGCAAGAAGTAAAGCAAAGCGATGAGGAAAATGAAGATGTCGCAGAAGATGATGATATAGCAATTGAAAACGACAAGGAAGATACAAAAGCGTAAGATGAAAACGCACTGAAAAGATATACACAGAGAGGAACAGTAAAAATGACAATGGATTACGCAGGTATTTTGGCGAAAGAGTTTAAAGTAGCGGCCGATAAAGTGGCGGCGGCCATAGCGCTGATTGACGAGGGAAATACCATACCGTTTATTGCAAGATATCGTAAAGAAGCCACAGGTAGCATGGATGATCAGGTGCTACGTGAGCTGAATGATAGGCTTTTGTATCTGCGGAATTTAAACGCAAGAAAGCAAGAAGTGGAAAAGTCTATCACCGAGCAGGAAAAAATGACGGATGAAATAGCGCTGGCGCTACAGTCGGCCGCCACACTTGCCGAGGTGGAGGATATTTATCGCCCATACAAGCCGAAAAGAAAAACACGTGGTAGCATTGCACGTGCAAAGGGTCTAGAGCCGCTGGCACAAGCACTGCTGTGCCAAAAAACAGGAGACGATCCACAAAAACTGGCAGAGGAATACCTAAGCGACGAGGTAGAGGACATAGAAGCGGCACTAAGCGGTGCACGTGATGTTTTGGCTGAAGACTTTAGCGACGATGCAAAACTGCGCACAAAACTGCGTGCGTATTACAGCGCTCATGCCATGATAGAGAGCAAGGCCGCAAAAGACGAAGATAGCGTGTATTCCGGATATTATGAGTTTAAAGAGCCTGTAAGAAAAATAGCGGGACATCGTGTATTGGCCTTGAACAGAGGCGAAAGCGAAGACTTTTTGAAAGTGGCAGTAGTGGTGGATGAAGTGACTGTCAAAGAGCTGATGTCCAGGGATATCGTGAAAAACAGTAGCCTTTGCGCCCAAGAGGTGAAAGCGGCGCTACATGATGCATTTGATAGGCTACTGCACCCAAGCCTAGAGCGTGAAGTGCGCCGTGAGCTTACAGATAC
>CAYIZZ010000057.1:0-14197 GCA_964367945.1 uncultured Oscillospiraceae bacterium
CACCGGCACCGCACCCGGTACCACCGGCACCACATCCTGTACCACCGGCACCGCAGCCTGTACCACCGGCACCGCAACAAGCGTCATCTACATTGCGGCAAGCACCACCCATACAAAACTTCAAAGGCGGCACCAGTGTGGCAACAAAACAAAAAAGCAACAAACCTATACTATTTATAGGCATAGGTGTGGCAGGTTTGGTAATAATAGTGCTTGCTATTGTATTAATTGTAAATATCTTTTCGGGTGGAAGCTCCGATGATCCTAATATTGGTGTATGGACAGCTGAAGAACTAACCATGATGGGGATGACAATGGACCCTGAGGATATTTACCCTGAAGGTATGAGTCTAGAGCTGAAATCCGGAAATAGCTGCACTTTGACAATGGACGGCGATGATTACAACGCTGATTACGAAATAGACGGCAATATCTTCATATTGAAGCAGAGTGGCGATGAGTTTCCGGGAACAATAGAGGGGAATGTCATCACAATAACAAACCTGCTTAACATGGGGCTTGATATTACGTTTGTCAAAGGCGATTGGGATGGCGGAAATGCAACTGATGCGCAAAGCGGCGGAGACGGCAATTTGATTGGCGGAAATAATAATGATGGCGACGTTGAGTCAGATTTTGTAGCACCGGGATACGGCGCCGAACAGACAATGCCGGTGGAAACACTTTCAGATCCCTCGGACTGGTACGGTATTGTGACAATAAGCGACTATGTAGGAAACGATGATATCTCAGGCGAGTATGAGGCATGGGGCTATATAGGCACAGATGAAATCGGCACCTATTTTGAGCTGTATGCAAACGGTCCTTCAGGCTCCGACTATGCAAGCGATTTGATGTCGTTCAATATTGAATTGCATGATTATTCCTTCTTCCCGGTTGTGGATGAACATGCATGGTTATATGGCGATGCAACGCTGAAAGAAGAAGATAATACATGGTACGTGCCCTCACTGACAAACGGCGTACTTAGCGCAACTTATAACTATGACTATAACGGAGAAAGCTTTGTTATAGACTTTGCCATCGCACAAATATCAGACGGTAGCACATCTTCGGAAGGTGCCGGAACAGACAGCGGTGATGCTGATACAGATAATGAAGCACCTGCGCCAGAGTCTGCACCTGCACCGGTGGCAGCAAGCCTTACTATAGATGAGTTGCGGGAGATATATTACGCAATAACCGAGCTTGAAATAGATGAAAAGTATTCACTTACATACGATGAAATTTTATCCCGCTATTTTAACGGTGTTACTGGAAATATAACAAATCAAGGGGATACTTTTATATCTTATCAATGGATTTCGGTAGAGGCAGAGACATCTTTGCTAAACGTATCTTTTGATATAAATGAAGACGGTAGCGTCACTTACAAGTCCATGTCGATTAACAACATCAGCTTTTGATTGATAATTGATAAAATATAAAATACTCGGCAATGATAAAAGAAAGGAAACTCATTATGGGATTGTTTGATAAAAAATATTGCGATGTATGCTCGGAAAAAATAGGACTTTTGGGTAACAGAAAGCTAGAGGACGGAAACCTTTGCAAAGATTGTGCAAAAAATCTATCGCCTTTTTTTGACGACAGGCGAAACTCCACTGTTGATGAAATAAAAGAGCAGCTGGCTTATCGTGAGGAAAACAAAGAAAAAGTAGCACAGTTTAACCCCACAAAGGTTATCGGTGGCAGAAACTTGATATGTATTGACGAAGACAAGCAACAATGGCTGTTTTCGCGTACAAGAAAGTGGAAGGATAACAACCCCGATATTATTGGATTTTCACAGGTGACGGGGTGTGATATTGATGTTGATGAGCACAAATATGAAGTGTATAAAAATGATGAGTCGGGAAAGCGTGAGAGCTATAATCCACCACGCTACAAGCGAAGCTATGACTTTGATGTTACCATTCATGTGAACTCGCCGTGGTTTGATGATATAAAGTTTAAGCTGAACGACGATGACATAGACAGCAGACACTCTCATGAATACAAAGAAGCCGAGCGCGATGCAGAGGAAATCAAAAGCACTTTGATGGGAATCAGAGAGCAAATTCGTGAGGATGTGGTCAGGGCAAACACCCCGAAAGTTGCTATCACTTGTCCTTGCTGTGGGGCAACAACAACGCCTAACGCAAGCGGTTGTTGCGAGTTTTGCGGTGGTGCATGCTGAAAACAATCACATGATTCTACAACATAGTGGACAGAAATGTTAAAGAACTATTTTCAAAATATAGCTTGTGAATATAATAAATAGGGATACATTTTTGTATCCCTATTTGTTAAAATTAGATATCACTTGAATTTTTTATAATAATGAGGCATAAAATGAAACAAACAGTGATAGTTTTTTTAATAGCTGTGTGCTTGGTTTTAAGTGCATGCAATAGTAGTGATAACAGCGATAACGCAAGCGGTCTTAATTCGGCAATGTCGCAACTAACAAATGATTTGGCGCAAAACAGCGAAGAGAGTACAGCGCAAAGCGATGCTGAATTAAATTATGAGAATATACTTATTGATGTACTGGGAGCAGATTATTTTGAAGGCAGAGCAATAATGAGAGCCGATGATGAAGAAATTTTCGGTGAAGTTTGCGCTGTTTTTCAAGTCGGCACAAACACCAAGGAACGTTTTGTGACCGAGGAATGGCTGGCTTTATCACCAAATATGCAGGTGTATAAATATGATGTGGCGCTTGATAATTGGACGGAGTTTACGGCCGATTCTCAAGCTATAGATAATGAAATCAGCATTTCAATACAAGACTGCATTTATGCGCTAAACGAAGTTTACCGCGATGAATTTTCAGCAGAATACTACGATACCGAGGACATGATGAAAAAGGCTGTTTACGAAAGCGAAGATGCTTTTAACAGCGACAGTGCACCTGTGCTTTTGATAGGTCTGAACGAAGATGTGCCAAGCGGATATTTTGCCGATCCCATCGATGCGGTATATATGCCTGTTTATAATTTTGGCAGCAAAGCAGAGGTTTATGAGCATTTCAGCCACTATTTCACACAACAATTTTTGCAAGGTTTACAGTGGGATATCGAAAATAAATTCTTAGAATTTGACGACACACTGTATATTGTAAGGGCTGGCATGGGCTATGGTATGTTCAGTATAGACTTTGACAATATAGATTATGAAGAAATACATGATAATACACTTATAATAGGCAGGCTTTTTCACGACTATATCGACGCAAGAATACGAGTGGAATTTGCCGAGGAAAACGGCAGCTTGAAAATTGATAATGACAATTTTTTGCTTATGTATGATTTATATCGTGTGAGCCCTAGTTTAGAATATGTGAAAGTGCCCGATTTTAGTGCGTTTGTAAGCGATAATGAGATAGCGACAGCTCCGGATGAGTTTACTGTATCCCAAACGAAAGCCGACACTTACAGCATTAAATATTTAGGTGATTATCACGATTATTTGCCCAAATATGCAACCCTGCTTAGGATTTTGGGCTATGATATAATCATGGACGGCTATGAGGGATATTATAGTGCGCAAAAATATGAGGGAGATTATACCATAACAGTGAATGCATATATGCTTAACGATGAAAACGGTGTTGTGGTGGAAATCAATAAAATGGATGCGGTGGGGTAGAGAAGAAACTGATGACACAATAAAAATTCACGAAAAACCTTGGCTTAGCCGGGGTTTTTTATTGCTCAGAACATTTTTTTGTTAGAAAACACTGTCAATTTTAAAGTAAGTTTAAGGTTTAGTTTATATACTGAGTGTGCAAAGTAAATCTGTGAGCCGAAAGGAGCGTATTTATATGCAAACAAACTTTAAACGCTATGAGCTTAAATATATACTGACAAAAGAGCAACATGAAAATCTTTTGAGAGAAATGCCCAGTGATATACAAATGGATGAATATGGCAGACATAAAATCAGTAACATCTATTTTGACACAGATGATTTTAGAATAATAAGGCATTCTTTGGAAAAACCGAAGTATAAAGAAAAGCTAAGAGTTAGATGCTACGGCGACCCACATATCGGCAGCACAGCTTTCATCGAACTGAAAAAGAAATTTAACGGTGTTGTGTATAAAAGAAGAGTGTGCGACAGCCAAAAAAATGTACTGTCTTATTTATGTGATGATGCAGGCAATGTGCAAAACTCTCAAATATTAAACGAAATTGATTATTTCAAGCGCAGCCACAGCGAAATAAAACCAAGAGTTTATTTGTCTTACGAGCGTGAAGCTTTTTTCTCGACACAAGATGAGAATTTCAGACTGACGTTTGATTTCAACATTAAAGCACGTGATAGCGATATAAGTTTGTATGAAAGTGATGTTGATCAATCGGTTTTATCAGAGGATTATGTACTGCTGGAAGTGAAAACCGTTATTGGATTACCTGCGTGGTTTTTACACTTTTTAAATGAAAATGAAATATACAAAACTTCATTTTCAAAATACGGCACAGCATACCAAACATATTTTTTACCAAGTTTTGCAAGCTCTTTTAGGAGGACATTGAATGCTTAGCGAAGTATTTACAGGGATTTTTGATACTACAACCAGCATGAGTATCACTTTAGAGGATTTTTTCATTTGCATGGCATTTTCCATCATCTTAGGAATTTTCATGGCAAAAGTGTATTCTTTTAAAGAGAGAAGTTCAAAAGGGTTTGTTGTAACACTGGCACTTTTGCCAATAGCCGTCACAATGGTAATCATCATGGTGAACGGAAATATCGGCGCAGGTGTTGCTGTTGCCGGTGCATTTAGCCTTGTGCGCTTTCGTTCTATGCCCGGAACTGCAAAAGAAATCATAGCTATTTTCACGGCAATGTGCACCGGGCTCACAATAGGTATGGGATACATAGGCTTTGCTGTGGTATTTTCAGTTATCGCATGCTTTTTTGCACTTGTTTTAAACACTACAAATTTTGGTGAAGAAAAGGAAAACGGGGCTAGGACTTTGCAGATCACTATACCTGAAAATTTGAACTATACTAATGTATTTGATGATGTGTTTGAACGTCACACAAAGAAATCAAAACTGATTTTTGCAAAAACCACTAATATGGGTAGTCTTTTTAAGCTAAGTTATGAAATAGAGCTGAAAGATATAAATGCTGAAAAAGAGCTAGTAGACGAGCTGAGGACCAGAAACGGAAACCTTGAAATTATTATTGGTAAGCAGGAGCTGTTTATCAACGGACTATAGGTAGGTTATGAATACAAAAAAAGCATCTAAAATTTGGAGATTTAGCGCAACGATATTTTTGGTTTTGTATATTGCGTTCACACTATTAAACAGGTTTGTTATGCCTCAAAATGTTGTAGCGCTGGATGATGGTTATTTAAACACGCAAGCCACAGAAAGCGAAACAACAAACGACTATACTGAAAATAATGATGTTTCAGGAACTGCTGAAGCAGATGCACAACAAAGTGATACCCAGCCTGTTATCACACAAACCAGCTACACCGACGAAAACATACAAATAACTATTGATACTATCAGAGAGTTTGATACTGATATTTATATAGCTGAGATAATACTAACAGATAGCTCATACTTGAAAACCGGCTTGGCTGAAAATTCTTTTGGCACAAACGTCAAAGAAAAAACATCTATAATAGCCGAAGAAAACAGCGCCATACTTGCCATCAACGGCGATTACTATGGGTTTCGAGACTATGGGTATGTCATGCGCGGCGGATATTTATACCGTGATATAATGACAGAAGGTGGTAACGAAGATCTAGTAATATACGAAGATGGAAGCATGGAAATAATCAACGAAAGTAACATCTCAGCGCAGGAATTAGAAGCAAATGGTGCTGTGCAAATTTTTTCTTTTGGTCCCGGGCTTATCTCGGACGGTGAAATATTAGTTGATGAAAACAGCCAAGTGGAGCGTGAAGACCAAAGCAATCCACGAACAGCTATTGCGATGGTAGAAGAAAATCACTATATTTTCATGGTGGCAGATGGCAGAACCAGCCAAAGCGAGGGTTTGTCACTTGAAGAAATGGCAATAGTTTTAAGCTCGTATGGCTGCGAGACAGCGTATAACTTAGACGGTGGCGGCTCTGCCACCATGGTATTTATGGGCGAGCTGATAAATAATCCTACAACAAACGGGAAAGATATAAAAGAAAGGAGTGTTAGTGATATTGTCTACATTGGCTAACAAAAAAACAGTGCACAAGTTTTATTTACACAAGTTTTATTTTCAAAAACGAGTAAAGCCTTATATTGGCATAACACTATTGTGCGCTTTGTTCTCTTATGTATATTCTTTGTTCTCTCACGGAGTTACTTCGCCATATATGAGCTATATGTTTTTATTCCCTTTGATTTTTGGCGTTGCAGTTGGTATACTATGTATGCTATTTAAAAAAAGTGTATCCCAATATTTTTTTGCAACGCACTTTTACCACACAGGTGTAGCTGCTTTAATATTAAGTTCGATGATTCGTGGAATTTTTGAAATTGCCGGAACGGCATCGGTGTATCAAAGTATTTTGATGGTAATAGGTATTCTAGCTATGTTTTGTGGAGTTGTATCATTTATAATTAAAAAATGAATTTTAAGAGGATATATATATATGAAAAAGCATATAATGATTGCTTTAATGATTACTTTACTGATTTTTTCAGGGTGTAGTAATGCAGATGCCAGCGCCGATGATAATGGTGTCGGCATAGTGCAAGCACCACTTTCAGCATCAAGTCAAGTTGCTGTATCATCGGTGGATTTTCCCGATACTTCTTTCACAGATGAAATGGGATCTAGTTCTGCGCCGGTAAGCGATAAAGATGTTTCAATCACCGAAAGTGGAACATACGAGTTTTCAGGAGATTATAGCAGTATAACAGTGAATGTTAACAAAGACATTGACGAAGATGCAGTGTATCTTATATTGAATAATGCGCATATAAGCAGCAAGAACGCCACACCTATTAACATCATTGAAGCGCAGGATGTTGTAATAATGCTACAGGGAGAAAATACTGTTACTCAAGGCGAAATAGTTACCACTGATGAAGAATTCCCCTCGGCGGCAGTTTATTCAAAAGCTGACACGGTTATCACCGGAAGTGGAAGCCTTATAGTTACCACTTCATATAGCGACGGCATAAATAGTCGTGATGATTTGGTTATTGAAGGCGGCACAATTGTGGTAAACGCTGTTGAAGACGGTATAGTAGGCAAAGATTTGCTTGCTATTAGTGACAGCAGTATAACTGTGACAGCAGGAAAAGATGGCCTTAAAGCTTCTAACGACGAAGAAGCTGACAAAGGAAACTTAATCATCACAAGCGGAGAGTTTAATATCACTGCGCAAAATGACGGCATAAGCTCAGAGCAAATTCTTCAAATTGATGACGGCAATTTCAATATTATATCAGGTGGCGGATTTGTCGAAATATTAAATGAAATCACTCGTGGTGAAGGTTCCTCAGGTGTTGTGCAGCCCAGCAGCCTACTTGAAGATAGCATGAAAGCTCTTAAAGGTCTGGATTTAGTACTAAACGGTGGCGAGTTTAATATTTCTTCTTATGAAGACGCCATTCATTCGAATAATAGCTTGACGGTAAATGGTGGTGTTTACACTATAATTTCGGGCGACAATGCACTTCATGCGGACATTGATCTTGTGATAAATGACATAAATTTAATGGTAGAAAATGCATATGAAGGCATTGAAGGCGAAACAGTCACAATAAATGGTGGTAATATTTCAATAAATGTGCTGGACGATGCAATCAATGCAAGCAGTGAAACCGGATATGTACAAATCACCGATGGAACAATTTCACTGAAAGCTATGGGTGATGGAATTGACTCTAACGGAGATTTAATCATCGAAGGTGGTAATATAGTGATAGAAGTTAATGCGATTTATTCAGGCGGTGACAGTGAACTTGACGTTTCCGGTGTGTATAATATTTCAGGCGGAAGTATTGTAGACGAAAACGGAGATGATATAGAACCTTCATCTCAACATCAAGGCGGCGCAGGTGCCGTCCGTCCAGGCAGAAGATAGCCTAAAACACAGCTCTTATGCGATTATAGGGTGTAACTTCGGCGCAGGTGTGATCGGCTCGGTGATATAGGATGCAACAGAAAGCCTAGGATAAAGGTTTTCAGACTGCAAATAGCGGTGTTTTTCACCAACATCCATGATATAAATAAGTGAATACTTTCATACAAAGGGCGTTTCATTGAAAAAAGAAGCGTCCTTTTTGCGTTGCCAAAGTGGTAAGGCAAAACAATGTCGGTTACTAATGTTCATAATTGTTTTCGTATGCTGTTTTTATTAAAATCAATCCTGCTCGAGACTTCACAAAAAATATACAAACTTCATATAAAAAAGGTTGACTTTTTTATCGAAAGAATATACTATTTTCATATAAAAATAGTATGAAATAGTGTTTAAAATGGAAAAGATTTTTGCGTTGGTAAGCTTTTTTAAAAGAAAAAACATTTGTACGTGTGATTGTTTTGCAGGAATTTAGGTGAATCTTGATGTTGTAATTGATAAATTTTTTTGCTAAAATTATGTTGTTCTTAAATATGACTTGATAACGGATATAGAAAATACTATCAACTGAGTAGGAGTATTTATGAAATTGAAAACTAAAGCAAACAGTAACAACACACGGCCACTAAAACGCATTATTACCAAAAAAACAATAATGTCTTTTACGATTCCAATTGCGATTGCAATGATAATAATTATGTTTCTTACATATACAATTATTGCAGGTGAAAAGCAAAAAGAGCTTAACGACAGAAATGATACAATAGCAGAAAACTTAGTTGAGCGAATTGATAAATATTCGCTTGCTGTTGAATTAAGTGCTAAAAACCCAGAGGTATACTCTCTTGATTTTGATAGAATGGAGCCTCACCTAAACGATTTCATGTCGCTTGAAGGAGGCGTGTGGTCACATTTTCTTGTAACTGACGAAACTGCGGTTAATGTTGCACATACAGAAGGCGCTGACAGTCGCAATGTTTCTATTGCCGATAAATCATATTTTACCGTTCCGTGGAATAGTGAAATCACCCATGTTGCAGACCCCACTTTCTCAAACAGTACAGGGAGAAGGATCATGGGAATTGGTACCCCTACATATAATGAACTTGGGGAAAAAAACGGCGTGTTGGTTGGTTTTGTAAAACTTGAATATCTATCAGAAGTAGTGAACAGCAACAGCATTACTGACAGCAGCTATACATTTATGTTGAACTCAGACGGCACGTTGTCCAGCCATCCCAACGATGACATTGTGCTAATGCAAAACTGGCTGTCAGCTGAGCCTGATGATAGCGCATCCGCTGAATACATCGCATCAATGAGTACTGGGTTTAAAGATGTGATTACTGAAATGACTTCGGGTAACGAAGGTACCGCCGTTACAAACGTTGATGGCACATTGTCTGTTGTCACATATCGTCCCGTCGGAGTGGCAAATCTTTCAATTGCAACCGTTGCTCCGGTTTTTGAATTGTATCAGGTTATCTTTGTTTTAATGGCACTGATTATAGTTGCAATTTTAGTAACCATTAGTATTAATGTGTTTACCGTTTCTAAAATAGCGAACAGTATTGCTAAGCCGATTAGCGCAATCACAAAATGGGCGAGACAACTTGCTGTAGGTGATACTTCAGGTGTTAAAACTGATTTTCTGGAAACTTCTTTCATTCGCGAAGAAGAAATTGCAGAACTTGTGCAGTCTTTTGAACAAACGAGCGATGGTATCCAGTATGGTGTTGAAAAAATGTCCGAAATAGCTGCCGGTAATCTTAACATTGATATAAAACTTAGAAGTGAAAAAGATGTTTTGTCCACGGCGCTTGCCAGCTTGATTTCTGAGCTTTCCTTGGTTATGGTCAACATCAATACCGCAGCGATACAGGTGAATTCAGGTTCTGAGCAAATTGCAATAAGCGCACAAATGCTTGCACAAGGCTCCATGGAGCAAACAACTGCTATTGAGAATTTAAACCACTCTGCAACCACGCTTCAAACTCAATTTGAAGCTACCAACAATAGTGTTGTTGAAATTACTCAAGAAGTTAGCAACACAGAACATGAATTAGAGAACACCTTACTCAAGTTGAATGTTTTGATTGATGAAATAAGGACAGTCAACACAAAATCTTTTGAAGTGAGTAAAATTGTCAAAACAATTGAAGACATTGCATTCCAAACCAATATTTTGGCTCTCAATGCGGCTGTGGAAGCTGCTCGTGCAGGTTCTGCCGGTAAGGGTTTTGCAGTGGTTGCCGATGAAGTTAGAAACCTCGCCTCAAAATCAGCAGATGCAGCTAAGACGACATCTACTTTAATCGGGGAGACTGTTTCATCAATTTCTGAAGTTAATGTCAATGCAGAAGAAACGATTGGATTTATGGACAATATTAAGAGCATGATACAAACAATAGTCACCGATGTCGTTGAGATTTCAAGCACGGTGGAAAGTGAGCTTGGCCTCGTTCATGAAATTGCTACTAATATCGATAAAATTGCCGATGTTGTACATGCAAATTCAGCGGCAAGTGAAGAAACTGCAGCAAGTAGTGAAGAACTTTCATCTCAAGCAAATACGATGCAAACTCTGGTTTCAAAGTTTGAATTGAAAAACAACCAAAAGTATCTTAACTAACTGTATGAAGTAATTAGAAAGTGCTTATAAACAAAAAGATCGTGGCCAAAAGCCACGGTTTTTTTATTTGGATAAATAACTAAGAGCTGGAGCTTTTGATGGAGAGGAAATAAAAGAAAAATTGACTTTTACAACAGTATATATTATGATTTAAGTGACGATGTCGTCACTTAAGGAGAGCGGATGAAAAAATTCGAAAGATTGCCAAAAGACGAAAGAAAAAAAGAAATAAAAGATGCAGCCGCTAAACTGTTTATTGAAAAAGGTTTTTCGAACACAACTATGGAAAACATAATAGAGAATGTTTCCCTTTCAAAAGGTGGGGTGTATAGGCTTTTTCCATCAACAGAGGCTGTGCTAAGCGAAATAATAGTTGACGGAATGCGTTTAAGAAATACTTTTTTTATTGAGAAAATAGAGCTTATTATAAAAGCTGAAAAGAAGTTTAGTGTAAATATTTTAGCATCTGTTATTTGCGATAGTCTTTTTTTAGCTCCTGAAATAGCAGCTGTTTATGTTGAATTTTTAATAGCAAAACGTAGGAGTGTTAAGCTGCAACAGCTATACGAAGAAATATGTAAAGTAACTACCGAGGAAACGTTAATGTTTATGGCAAAATATAATATAGATGTAATGTTCACTCAGCAAAATATATCTTTTAATGTTTTGACCGAGATGATGAACTCGCTAATTTTAAGTTTACATGTTTTGGAGCTGCAAAATTTCTTTGCAAGCAATAAAAAAGTTGTTTGTGAAATGATAGAAAAATTGTTATTGAAAGATAAAAAATAGGTGTTTAAGAGGGCTATTATGATAGTTTTGAAAGAACATGTGGACATACCTACGCCGTTTGAAAAGCTGGTAGCTTGGGCGGACAGCTTCGAGACAGAGTTTGTGAAATGGAGCCCGTATCACATTGAATGTGAGTTGTTTGATGGTGGCATTAACACAGGCGACAGAGTTAGGTTTCGAGAGATAGTTATGGGGCTTGATTATGATGTTACGGGCACTATTATACATAGCGAGCAAAGCAAAGATCATTTCATTTTCACGTTTTTAAGCGATAAAAAAACAGCATCTATAACTTTTGAAGGAAAGCGTACTGAAAAAGGCTGTAGCCTTACTCATACGGAGTCATTTGGTTCTCGGACGCCTATAATTGGGCCAATAGTAAACTTTTTGATATTTAAAGTCATTTATAAAAAGAAAGCCGATTGGAACTTGATTCGAAACGATATGATATTAGATAATAAATATTTAACAGATATTTTAGTTGATGGCGAATACCCGGAAAGAATCCCGATAGAACAGCTTGTAAAACAAAAAAATAATGCAAAATCTTCCTTCGTCATTCATAAAAACGATGACAGAGGAAGATTTTTTTGATGAGGTAAGCGAAAAATTGAAATAACAAGATAGTATGGTGTTGAAATCTTGAGCATTCAACATAAGTGTGATACAATAAGTTAGCTTACGCTAATCAAATAAAAGAAACGAGATTTACAATGAAAAAACACAAAAAACTAAAAATAACTTTAATCGTAATAGCAGTGATTATTGTAGTAATATTAGCATTGAGAACAATCAACGGTATACGGTTTTCTGCTGACATAGAAATATTGGGCAATTACATACCAGGCGGTGATATAGATGCCTATCCATTAGAGCAAGAAGGAATGTCAATCACAGCTATAAAAGACGGTTATACCCATGGATTTCATATGTTGCCGGACGAGAAAAACAAATCAGGTTTAATTGTTACCTTTGGTGGCTCGGACGGTGGCGCAGACTTTGACCGCAGTGTAGCCCTTGCAAAAGAGGGATATGAGGTGGTATCGCTTTTCTATTGTGGGCAGGAAAATCAGCCAGAGAGCCACAACAATGTGCCGCTTGAATTTTTTGGCGAGTTTTTAGATTATGCCGAAACGAATAACATGGACACATCAACGCTTACTCTTGTTGGAATCTCAAAAGGAGCGGAGCTTGCGCTAATTCTGACAGACTATTACGAAGAAATTGACAATGTGGTATTATTCGCACCGGCTTCCTACGTTTTTCAAGGTGGAGATATGACCGCTCACACATCCTCATGGACTTATGAGGGCGAGGAGCTACCATATATTAATCTAATGCCTGACTTTTTTGGTGTAGCCAAGCTTTTTGCACCAATGATAATAAATTATCCCGTAGCATACAGAGATTTTCAACATAACATGATACATGAAGCTGATAATGCCGAACAAGCGCTTATAGATGTATCAGACTTTAGCGGGAATATCCTTATCTTTGCCGGAGAGGATGACATGGTTTGGCCGGCGGATATTATGGGGCAGATGATAAAAGATTCGGCACCCCTGCAGACCGAGCTTATTATCTATCCTGACACAGGGCATGCTTTTTTACCGGCTACTAATATGTTAGGAATGGCAAACGGTGGCACGATAGAAAATAACATACAGGCACAGATTGATAGTGATGAGAGATTGCTTTTATTTTTAGAAGAAAATCATAATGGATAGAAAGAGGGGATGTTATGGTAAAAGTACAAAACATCGACAAAGCAAAATTTGCTGAAATAGGAAAATCAATAGGGGAAGCATTTATGGGCGAGCCCGGGGTTTTGGTGGAGGGGTTCACCATGGAAGATGGCATAGCCTATTTTTCCACTCTCACAGAAATTTGCTATAACAGCGGATGCCTTTATAGTACTTCAGATAAACACGAGGGTTTTGTTGCTTATTGGACAAAAAATAACAAACCACCGCTTAAATATCAATTTTCTATGTTGTTCAAGCTACTAGCAAGGGTGAAACTGCGTTCTTTAATCGGATTAGTTCGGGCAATAAAGGGCTGGGAAGGCTATGAGGAAACCTACAAAAATGAGCACGATTACGTGGCGATATTTATGCTTGTTGTGCTAAAAGCGTTTCAAGGGCAAGGGCATATGCGTACACTGCTGTCAGCGCCGTTTGATTTGGCAAAGGAGAAAAATATTCCTTGTTTACTTGATACCGATGCGAAAATCAAAGCTGATAAATACGAAAAATGTGGCATGAAAACGATAAAACGTATGTCGGGTGATGATGTAACTATGTATCTCATGAGATTTAATTAGCTGTATGAACATGGGATGAACGCCGATGCATTTTTAGCGATGATAAAGGAAATGACCGACATTTCAAATCTAAACCATGACATTTTAAACCGCTTCATATTAAAGGCTACGCCTCTTATGAGTGCTCATTATGGGACAAATAACCATAAGGGGCATGGAAAAAACGCACGCACAAAAAAGACACCGAGCTTTACTCGATGTCAATTGGGTGCAGCTTCAAGCTGCTGGGACAAATAACTATAAGGGGCATGAAAAAATGCTGATATTATGCGGTTTTACAGCCGATAAGCAATGTTGAAAATAAGAAAAACAGAAAAATATACTGAGTTCACATTATTGTTAGAAAAAACTCAGTAATACATTGTAATAAAATCGCTTATAT
>CAYIZZ010000058.1:0-14074 GCA_964367945.1 uncultured Oscillospiraceae bacterium
CCATTGTAAGCAGATTGCCATAAAAAGTCTGCACAGCCATAAATATCATTAATATGCTCATAAACAGCAGTATTAAAGACAATGTAAATGGTTTTCTTACTTTTATTAGCCCTAAGGTTATAAATAACGACATTTGCAACCCGGTAACTAATTGCGCTATTCCAAACAACACATCAAGAAGTGGGATAACAAGTGGCATTACAGCACAGCTCACTAAAACCGATGCAGAAAGTATTGCCAAAAACACAACTTCTTTTATAGCGAATTTTTGAAATATCTTCCCATTATCTGCGCCTGTAATCTCCATAGAATTATTTTCATTTACTTTTACTGTATTCTGCTCTATTTCTTGGTTTGTTCTTCTTAATTTTTGTTTTGCCATTTTTCACTCCTGTTATTGTGTTATTTTTCCATCATTAAACTTATAAACTCTATCGCAGATGCTCATTGTAGATTCTCTGTGCGATACCAATATAACGCCTTTGTCCCTTGCATTATCCTTTAATGCTTTTAATATGACGCCCTCGTTTATACTATCTACATTACTTGTTGGTTCATCTAATAGTATAAATTTGCTCTCTCTTAAAAAGGCTCTTGCAAGGCCTATTCTTTGTGCTTCGCCCGTTGACACATCAATTTCTTTTTTTCCTATTACGGTGTCATATCCATTTGGAAGCGTTAATATAAAATCGTGTATGCTTGCTTTTTTGCAAGCTTTTATTATTTCTTCATCAGTTGCATCTGGTTTTGCAATTAAAAGGTTTTCTCTTACGGTTTCGTTAAACAGGTATGTGGATTGGCTTACCATAGTAATGTTGTTTTTCAAGCTTTGGTTATTTATATCTGCGATATCTATATTGTCTAGCAATATATCACCGCTTTGCTTGTCCCAAAACCTCATTATTAATTTTAGTAATGTACTTTTCCCACAGCCTGATTTTCCTTGTAAACCTACTATTTCTCCAACCTTTACATTCAAGGAAATGTTGTTTAATACTTTTGCATCGTCATTGTAGGAAAATTCTAAGTTCTTTATTGTCAATTCTGTGGCGTAAACTGTTTTGCCGTTTGTGTTTTCACTAACAGCCGGAATTTCCTCCATCAGGCTCATCACTCTTTCACCACTTGCAAAAGTATGGTTTAGATCATTCGGCAATGCACCCAGCGCAAGCACAGCTCCAAACGAGGACATCAACGACACGATAGCTACCAACATACCCCCAATATCAATCACATTGTTGATATACATTGTTATTGCGAGAGTTATCATTATGCTATTTAATATGGTTATCATTGATAGGTTTATTGCTTCAAATATAGCCATCTTCCTGCTTAGTTTTTGGGATTCGGCGTTCAATGTGTTTGAAAACTCTGTTACTTCGTTTGTTTTTTGTTTTTCTTTGCCATAAAGCATTATTTCTTTGTTTCCACGAATGGTATCCATGAAAAATCCATTGAATTTTGAAAACTTAGTTCTATATTCCACGCCACTTTCACGTAAAAACTTCGAGCTGAGCAAGGGCATTACTACTCCCAAAATACAATAAGCAAGTATTGCATAAAGCGCCAAATACCAACTCGACAACACACCTATGACTGTTGTCATTACCACCGACACAACAACCGCTATACAAATAGGGGACATTGTATGTGCATAAAACACTTCTAATGTTTCTATATCTGCAGTTATCATGGAAATAATACTGCCTTTTTGCTTGGTTTCTAATTTTGCAGGGCACAGTTTTCTTAGCTGTGTAAACACTTTGTCTCTTAATATTGCAAGCAATTTAAAAGCGATGTAGTGGTTAGAATATTGCTCGATACACTTTAATACTCCCACCATTACTCCAAACACTATTATCAGGCTTAATATTAAAGTTAAAGAAATCCCCGTAAAAGCACCTAGCAATTGTGCTAAAGCCACCGTGCCCAAAATAGTCAATGACATGGCGAACAAAAAGCCTAAACTTCCATTGAAAACAGCAAGCACTAACACATACATAAAGCTTCCCACAAGGGCAAATAAATTTGCCATGATTTTAAAACCATTTCTACGCATTTTGTGCCTCCTTGTAGCCATTTTCCAAATCGGACTGCTTGGTGTATAAATTGTAATATGCACCTTGATTTTCCATAAGTTTTATATGTGTTCCGCTTTCGGTGATTTTTCCGCTTTCTATCATGAAAATATTATCACTACCTATAACATTATGTAGCCTGTGGGTGATAATAAGCACTATGCTGTCTTTTGCCAACGCTTGAATGTTATCAATAATTATAGCTTCACTTTCGATGTCTATATTGCTGGTAGCTTCATCAAATATATATAGGCCTCTTTTTCTCAGCAAGTTAATGGCTAGGGCTAATCTCTGCCTTTGCCCGCCTGAAATGTTTTCGCTGTCTTCCAAAACAACATAATCAAGCCCGCCTACTTCGTTTACAAACTCGTATAAGTCCACTTTTTTCAGTGCTTGATAAATTTCTTCGTCAGTTACATTTTCGTAATTCAATTTAAAGTTATCTCGGATACTTGTATTAAAAACAAAAGTGTTTGCACTTACAACAGCTATTTTATCGTATACACTTCGTTTGCTAAATTCTTTTATATCAGTTCCGTTATACAGCAAATTCCCACTATCGACTTCTAAGCCGCCAATTATTAAACTGGCAATTGTGCTTTTGCCACTTCCGGATTCACCGACAACGCCATTCATTCCTTTTTTTAGGCATAAATTAATGTTATCAAGTACGATTTTGTTTTCTATGTACGAAAAGCTTAAATCTTTTAGCTCTACACTACTCACATCTTTAAGTTCTTTTTCTCCCCACTGCTCCGGCTTCAAATCTAAAAAGTTCAATATTTTCTTTCCTGCTGTCGCGCCGTTCATTGCTACGTGGAATGCACTGCCAAGTGCCTTCATTGGCAAGAAAAATTCTGCGGAAATAAGCACCAAAAACAACGCCTGCATCGGCAAAGCATCACCACTATGCACACTTAGTATCGACACGACGATGGCCACAGCTGCGCCACCGAAAGCCACTAAATCCATAATAACTATGCTCACCAGCTGCATCACAAGCACTTTCATCGTTATTATTCTGAAATCTTCGGCTTTTTGGGCTAATTCTATCTGCTTTTTGCTATCATAAGCAAAGATTTTCAGTTCTTTCATTCCACTTATACTGTCCAAAAACCCGTCGCCCATTTTGGTGTATTTTTTCCAATATTTCGCAAACATTCTTTTTGCATATCTAGATACTGCTATTATTGATAATGGGATAAGTGGCAGGCATCCGATAAGCACTAATGCGGTTTTCCATTCTAACGTAACACATATAGCAAATAATATTATTGGTGCAATCATTGCATATATAAATTGCGGAATATAACTTGTGAAATACAAGTCAAGCTGCTCGACTCCCTCAATTGACATTTGTGTTAGCTCTGCGTTTTTCACTTTATTCCCATTTATGCCCAAATCGTACATTTTATTGGTTATTTTTTCCCTGAATGTCAGCTTCACAAACGCACCAATCATACTTTTTAGCTTTCTTACTTTTATAGTGCAGAATGCTTTTATGCTTATACAAGCTAAAATTCCGATTATTAAAGGCAAATACGCAAAAAAGTCTTGTTCTTTTTTAAGCGCTAAGCTGATAATATAACAAAATATTGCAGTTGTTGATACATTCGCAATCAGTGTGATTACATTTAAGATTGTTATCACAAACAAGTGCTTTTTCTTGTCTCCAAGCACCATCATCAATTTTTTATCTATCATTTCTAACCTCACGTTTTTGTTCTTTTTTAAATTTCAGTGTTTTTTGCAAATGGTCTATTGCAACTATCGGGTGTGAGAAAAGTATTCTTGGCCCGGAAAACTTCATCACTTCAACCATGTTTTGCCTCATGTCGGCCTTGTAGCACTGTATGCTGCAGCAAGAACAAAATGGCTTTTCGCCGTTAAGATTTTTCTTTCGATGCGGGCAATTTTCTATGCGTAAGTAAGAATAGTCAAGTAGTTCTTGCATTTCTTTTGTCAGCTGTTTTTGCTTAAACTTCTTTTTGTTATAAAGATTTATCATAATCGTTATAAGTTCTTTTTCTTTAATCTTCTTCATCTTATTTCCTTTAACCAAACATTAAACCGCCAAGTTAGCTTGCGCTAATCATTTGACTTTATAAATGTAACAAAACTAAGAGCTTTTGTCAAAGCGCCGTTTTTAAAAAGCAAAAAATAAATATAGACTTGAGTAAGTAGATACCCACATTTTACTTATAAAAACAAGTTTTGATTGCCGGCCTTATTACTCTTCTCTAACTGCTTTAATGGCGCTAGCAAAAGTGATTGAATCATCTTCTTTATTTTCGGGATAAATTTCTTTTGCCTTACTATCTAAAATCGCATCAGCAATTTTACTAAATACCTCATACTTTTGAATGGCTATCCCTTTATCTTTATCAGCCAAGAGAAGTAGCGTATCGCCTGAATTTATATCAAACATATCTCTAACTTCTTTTTGGTATTACTATCTGAGCCTTTGCGCCAACTTTAACAGAACTCATAAATCTCCTTCGGTTCTACTTGTAGGATTGGTATAACTAGTATAACTTGTGCAACTGATTAAATCGTGTGAAAATGTAATAGTCAATGGACGAGCGTACCCAGTCATATTGACTTTTTTAACATGCTTTGTTATCATCACTATGGATAATTGTAGTTTGAGTTTAATAAGTGAACTTACGGCTTTTCATATTATAATATGATTACACCGTAGGTTTTCTCATTTTTTGTTTTAAGCCACATGTTAATTTTTTTCTCTATATCTAAGTTATGAAGAGTAATGCTATTTGGAGGCATATATGGTTTTTAAAAAGTTTAAATCAATAAATATTGTTTCCGTAGTCGTTTTCTTATCTATTGTATTTATAGGATTGATAACAAATTATGCTAAATCAAATATTGATAAAGCTGTTATATCTGCTACTCTTAGCGAGATGAACCAAATTGGAGTACAGTTGGAGATTTTGCTTGAAGAAATATTGGAAGAAAGTGAAGAGGATTTATCGCTTCTTGCGGAATACATTGAAAAAAACGATGTTACATTTGATGAAATTGGCGTGTATCTTGAAAGTCAGTCACAATCCGTGGAATTTGATAAGCTGTACTATATTGACACAGAAGGAAACGGCTATTCTTTGGAGGGTGATTATTATGATTTCTCCGGCAGCGAGGCTTATAACCATGCGCTGAAAAATGAATTTGTCGTCACCGAGCCGCAAGTATCTTTTGAAGCAGATGAGATGGTTTTTGACTTTGCTGTCCCTGTGATAGTAGACGATGAAGTGATTGCTGTTTTGTATAGCAAAGCGTATTTGAATGATTTTTTAAAGTCGGTGGAGTTAAGCACCGAAGGAACAGGGGACGTTTTTATTGTAAACCATGAACCGAGCCTTGTGTTTTCCACAAGTGAAAATCATGTAGGTATTTCTTTTATCCCCGACGGCGATGTATCGGAAATGGGAATGGAAAATGTAACAAAAGCGCAGACTGAAATCATTTCCGGAAAAAGCGGTGGATTTTACTATGATTATTATGGCACGCCTAAAGTAATGGTGTATTTCCCTATACAAAATACCGAATGGGCGCTTGCGATTAATGTTGAGGTTGAGGGAATAAACGCCACTCTCACCTCGGCGGTGGAACTGTTTAAAAGAGTAAGTGGTGTGGTTTATTGGACGGTAATTGCTATGGTGTTTTATGTTACCTTTGCTAATATGAGCTCTAAAAAGAAACTGGTGAAAACCGCTTATTATGACACTTTGACAGCACTTCCGAATATGGCAAAACTGAATATTGATGTGTCGGCGGTTTTGGAAAAACAAAAAAACAAACGCTACACTATCCTTGTGTTTGACATTGAAAACTTTAAGGCAATTAACGAAATGTTTGGTCGCAAAGTAGGCGATCGTGTTTTAAAGGGTTTTAAACCATTTTTTGAGAAGATTAACGACCCAAGCCTTATTGCCGCACGAATTGGCGGTGATAAATTTGCAATGTTTGCAGATGAAAAAACTCTAAACAACTTAAACCCTATACTCGAATCAGTGTCGATACATTTTGATGAAATTGTTCCGGAACTGGTGGACTATGCAGGGACGTTCAAAATCGGTAGATACAATATTGACCAAGGTGAAACTGATTTTGAGGATATCATGACAAAAGTGAATCTTGCCCATCAGCGGGCAAAAAACACTAAGGGCGAAGTACTGTGTGATTATGACGAAACCTTCAAGCAAAATCTTTTGACAGAAGCCGAAATCACAAACAAGATGAAGTCGGCACTTGATAATAAAGAATTCAAAGTGTACCTACAACCAAAATTCAGCACGAATGACAATATCCTTGTCGGTGCTGAAGCACTTGTACGCTGGATTGAAGCGGACGGTAAAATGATATTCCCGAATGATTTTATTCCACTGTTTGAGAGAAATGGATTTGTTGTTGAGCTGGATAAATATATACTTGAAAATGTATGCATGATCATCAGAAAATGGATGGATGATGGGCTTGGACAGTTCACAGTTTCAGTAAACTGCTCAAGGCTAAACTTAGAAAACCCGTTTTTTGTTGACGGGGTTGTTGCCATTGCCGATAAATACAATGTGCCTCATGAATGCATTGAAATCGAGCTTACAGAGTCGACAACAATAGCCAATGAGCATACAATAGAGCAACTTTTCGCAGATTTACGTCAAAATGGTTTCAAAATTTCCATTGACGACTTCGGTGCAGGATATTCCTCTTTGGGTATGCTGAAAAACCTCCATGTGGACACGCTGAAAATGGATAGGAGCTTCTTTGTGGACGGCAAAAATGCGCGACGTGATGATATGCTGATTGACAGCATTGTTAAGATGTCTCACGGCTTAGGCATGTATGTTGTTGCGGAAGGCATTGAAACACAAGAGCAAGTTGAGCTGCTTAGAAGCATAAATTGCAACGCAATACAAGGTTATGTCCATGCAAAACCTATGCCTATCAGTGAGTTTGAAGAAAAATATAGCTATGACATGCTGAAAAAAGCATCTTCAGACAATAGTGAGGTTTAAATACAGAGTATTAATGATGCAAGATTTGCAAACTCTATTGTGAACTGTGGGATTTTAATTACAGATATAGATGAAAACTTTACGATGTTAGAAGCAAACGACTATTACTTTGAAATGATTGGCTATACAAGAGAAGAAGTAAGGGATATTTTTGGCAACAGCGGTATCAGCCACACAACACCTGAAAAGAGAGTGGCGTTTTTAGAATATTTCAATAAATGTATACAGGAAAACCCATATGCAAATATCGCATTTACAAACAAGTTTGTTGTTAAAAGCGGCGAGGAACACACATTCCAATTAAACGGTAAAGTAGCTGATAACGAGCATGGGCTGAGGTGCTTTTTCCTCACTGTGACGGATATTAAAACAAAAGGAGAATGATTGATTTTATGTATAAATTTGATGTTGAAAAAGTGTCGGATGAAATTGTGAAATGGGTAAAAGATTATTTTGCCGAAGCAGGTGAAAATGTTAAGGTTGTTGTTGGCATTTCAGGTGGCAAAGACAGCTCTGCTGTGGCCGCAATATGCGTAAAGGCGCTTGGGAAAGACAGAGTTGTAGGTGTTTTGATGCCACAAGGTGAGCAGTTTGATATAGATTACAGCCAAAAGCTTTGCGAGTTTTTGGACATACAACATGTAACTGCAAATATTGGGGATATAGCTACAGAAACTATGGATACCCTTTCAAAAGCGCTGGGTGAGCTGGGCTTTGATGAAATGAGCACCGTTAGCAAGTTCAATACTCCTGCAAGGCTAAGGATGGCTACCCTTTACGGAATAGCAGGTACTGTAGGCGGCAGAGTAGCAAACACTTGCAATCTATCAGAAGATTGGGTTGGCTACGCTACAAAATACGGTGATGGAGCCGGGGACTTTTCGCCTCTTATGAACCTAACGGTTACAGAAGTGAAAGCTATAGGAAAACACTTGGGCTTACCGGATATGTTCATAGAAAAAACACCTATCGATGGACTTTGCGGTGTTAGCGACGAAGAAAATCTGGGATTCACCTACGCTGCGCTTGATAAATATATTCGTGAAAATATCTGCGAAGATGCAGATTTGAAAGCAAAAATAGACCACATGAGAAAAATAAACATGCACAAATTACTTCCGATGAAAAACTATAATCCCAGTATAGCTACACGAGAAGAGATGTAATATATAAACAATCTATGCGCTGTATAACATGAAAAAACGGGCTGAAGTATTTATCAGCCCGTTTTAAAATTTTGCGAAATGATCATAATAAGCGTTGCTATTTTTTAAGTACAGAAAGAATTGATAGCACTATATTCTCAATAAAAATAATAACACTTATCCAAAGTGAAGTAGCAAAAGCTGAGTAAAATCCGCTCACACTCCATTGCTCTTTGAATAATGGCTTGAATATACTCCTACACATGATCCCATCATTCATTGCCGGCACTGTAGCTGATAGAAAGTTCAACATCAAATCAGCAGTGACAAAAATAGATATTGCAAGCAAAATCATTGATATAACTCTAATTTTTTTCATTATCATTCTCTTTACACTTGTTTTTCAAAACATAATAAATCAAGTTTATGCCTATCCTCTGGCGCCATATTGATTCGTATGAAGGACAAATATGGTGTCAATTTCGGCAACATTGGTATCACTGACAAACACAGCATCCAAATTCGGCATATCAAGCAAAGGTGAGATGTCGGAAAGATTCATATTATCTTCAATGCGTAAGTCAGATAAATTGGTAAGGCCTTGCAACGGCGAGAGATCGCTGAAGGTATTGCTGTCGAGATCCAATATTTCAAGCTCGACAAGTGAGGAAAGCAGGGATAGATCGCTGATATTGTTGTGATAAATGGTCAGCTCTTGCAAAGTTGTCATCTGCGATATACTCTGCAAATCTGCAAAACTGTAGTTGTTATTGCTTCCGAGATTGAGGGAAGTTAAATTATCAAGAGAGATTAGCGGTGAGGCATCGCTTATCATGTTGTGGTCTAAAATCAGGGTATGTAAATTTTCAAGGCCTGAAAGCGGAGTCAAATCACTGATTTGATTAGTCATAAGGTTTATAACTTCAAGATTTGTGAGACTTGCGAGTACTGAGATATCAGAAATCTGATTGTTTCCGATATATAGCTCGGATAGGTTGGTACAAAAAGCTAAGTCATCAAGGCTTTTTATCCCGCCTTGTGTGGTGGAAATGCTATAGTGGATATGAGAGGGAAGAGAATCCCACAAGCTATCACCATAAATCACAAGTTTTTCTATTAGCTCCATATGTTCTTTATGAATTTTACCGACTTCAACTCCCAAAAATTCTGAAACAAGCCTTTCCATTTCAGGATCAACAAACTCTATAGGCTCTGAGTTTTCATCTATTTCCAAATTACCATATACGCCGCCGCCGGTATCTTTCTCAAAAACAACAGAGACATACCTATCATCCATATATTCGTGGTCGATATAATGTATGCTGACGTTCACAATATCTCCCTCGGCATACATTCTGATATCGTAACCTGCATAAAAACCACGCATATCAAACTCGCTAGCTAAAACGGTGCTGTGCCCGTCAAAAATCCAGTCGCCGTTACCCTGAATTGTGAGCGAGAGCTCACCGCCGGAATCGGTAGTAGTCATCTGAACATAGGTGCTCTCAGGGGTCATTTCGCCAAAATATGTAGAGTAAATGTTGATGCTTGTAGACACCCACTGCTGCGCAACCCCATCGTTTGTGAGCAAGTTTTGCGAGAACAGCTGACGGCTTTCATCGTCTAATGCGTAGACAACACCGTTTTCATGGGTGTCTTCGGTGGTGTTTGATATTATGACGTCTCCGTATTGGTAGTAGATATAGAGCGGCTCGCTCTCGCCACTGCCTTCACCTTCAGGATAGAAAACCGCCTCTGAAAACATCGACTGTGCCCCTTCTATAAAGGCGTATCCGTTGCCAAGAAAGTTCTCGCCCGAAAAATACATATGCACACCACTCGGGCGATAGCTTACCTCTATAATGCCATCAGGATTATGTAATGTGATTCCGAGAAGTTCTTCTTCATCGATTGCCACTTCGCTTGCGTCAGTTTGCATATCTTGCGTGCCTTGCGAAGCCTCTGTGTCTAAAGCGAGCGACGTGTCTTCAGTGTTACAGCCGGAAAATACAAGGATAGCAGTGGCAAGTAACAGCAGTAAAATTGTTTTTTTCATGTCAAGACCTCTCTTTATATTGCTATTATTTTAAAGATGGCATATAGAAATATTATAAAATACCCCACAATGAAACATATTATACAATGAACTAAAGGCAAAGTCCAACGATGATACAGTGAATCTTCGTGATATTGTAGTTTTTTACAATTAATGGGTTTGAATAAAAATATTAGATAATAAAAAAATCAGCGTCAAAATCTTCTTGATGCTGGTTTTTTATATAGCTATATTTGATTTGACCCAACTTGCGATACCGGCAAATCACCCTGTTTGCAAACAACCTGAAAATATAATAGGGTAGGGCGCATACTTAATCACACTTGCAAAACACAAGCAAGTTTCATGAATATCTTTATTTTCTGATACTATTTTTTTGTTTTTCAGCATACATTTTTTTGTCGGCCATTTTTAATAAATCTGATAGTTCTTTTGCGTCTCTTGAAAATACATATCCAATACTGGAAGAAATATTTATATTAATATCTTCAAAAGTAAAAATAGCCTCAGATCTATCTTTTATGCGTTTGCATATTGATAAAGCTTCTGCATCATTTGTGACATCAGGGGCTATAACCACAAACTCATCTCCACCAACTCTTGCAACAATACTATCACTTTTTAAGATGGATTTCAGCCTTTGTACAAACGCAATCAAAACTTTATCGCCTATTTCATGACCATAGGTATCATTAACGGGCTTAAACTTGTTAAGGTCAAGGTAGAATAGTGCAAACTCAGTCCCTTCTGCTTCCTTAGCATATTTTTCAAGTTTCAACCTATTATAAGCACCTGTTAAAGAGTCTGTTTCAAGCTTTTTAGTTAAATTTTCTCTAATTCGGTGAGCTTTTTTTATGTATCTGTAAATAAACAGGATGATAGCGATTAAAACAAAAAAACTTGCAATAAAGCTGGTCGCAACAATTATAAATTTATCTTTTGTATGTAACTCTATTTGTAAGCTTGCATTGCCAAGCTCAAAATCATATGTGCTGGCATAGTTGGGATTGAAATTTTCAGAAACCAAAATGTCTAGTTCCTCATTTTGGTATATCGAGGAAATTTTTATATCATATCCAAGCTCTGGAAGGCTTGTTGCAGCAACTGAATGCAAAAGCTTATCGATGTGAACTACTACAGCACAAAACCCGGCAAACTCACCATCAATATACACAGGGTTGCGAATAACAATGCCTACTTGACCACCGGACAGTGTATGTGGACCCGAGATAACTATTTCACCACTATCTCTTGCAGTGATTGCGTCATTTCTTGCGGTTTCATCTTCAAATACACTATGTCCTAAAAGAAAAGAGTTTAATTCATAAGGATATACTTGTGTGAAAATGCCATTAGGAAGGTAAGCAATAGATGGATCGATGTTTGTATTATACAAAGAATCTGAAATGCTATTAAAATCCTCATCGCTAATTTGACCATTTTGTATAACCAGTATTTCCCCTAGAATCCGGCTAACTTGTATTTGAGATTGCAAAGCGGATTGAATCCTCTCAGCATATAGTTCAGTTATATTATCCTCTTTTAACTTTATGCTTAAATATGTTGAGTTTGCAACATAAAGAGATATAAAAAAACTAATGATCACTATCAAAACAAGTACTATCTTTAAGAGCTTCATCCTGTCTCTCCTAATTGTATACAATTAATCAATATAGCTAAAACGAACTATATATATACCGAGAATACTACTGTTTTTGAATAAAATCAATGTCAGAAAATGAAATAATATGTAAAAACCTTGTGACAATGATATTACACGTTTCGGGCGGCAAACTTTAGAAGCTATCATAAAGACAAGCTTTCAGGCATGATATCATAGAGTAATGGGCGATTTTATTGACATAGTTATTTAATGTTATAAATAAAAAGAATGGGTATAAATAATCTTGGCTTTGCCTCGATTACTTATACCCATATTTTAATGAACTTTATGAAATGTAGAACTATTTTATAAATATAATAATTTTGAAACAATGATATCGCAGTAAGTATAATCACTAATCCAAGCCACAAACGATATCGCTTTTATCGCTTTTTCTTAAAACCTTCCAAATCAAACATAAGCATAGGTCTTTATTTTCAACAAGTCTTAAAGTTTTCTTTATAATATGCATTGTAAAGTGGTTTTTTTGTTTATACATACCAAAAATTATAGCATAATAATGAGCGCAATTAAAGGAAGGTGGGGTTTTAAAGACGAGCTACCTGGTTATAGGCGCATATTTCTCTAAAAATGAAAAAGTCTCCTCATTTCTTGCCATTAGTTCATCCAGTTCCGACTGAGTAAGCCAACTTAGTCGATGCACTATAACCTCGCCTTTAGCGGCTACAGCATCTTCAATTGCTGTCACATCACTTTTTTGATCGTTCAGCACAGCAATATATTCGCTATTGTCATAGTCATAAATCAATTCGTAGCTTAAACTCTCTTTCAGTCGACCGTTAGAGAGCTCATAGTATGTAACTCTTTCAATGTCACTACGAAAACTATTCAAAACATAGGTGTTTTCTGTTTCTTTTGCATACTCTACGCCAAATTCCACACCGCCGTTACCATAGCTTGAGAGGGTTTGTTTGTCCAAAAGCACAGCCACACCGGTATCAGAAAGGGTGTAAATTTCAACAAGTTCTTTTAAATTGAAAGTATCATCAAAATACAAATCAACAGCGCCTAAGCCACTTTCAATAGCATTCACATCATCTAAAACACCTACTAAAATAAGCTCAAGCACCCCGTCATTATCCAGGTCTATAAGCTCGGCATAATTAAACCCGGCGGTATTAATATCACTGTCTGCATGATTTTGCTCTACAACAAGTTCTCCATACACATCAAAATATGTGTTGACTAAATTGACATAGGGGGTGTAATCTATTTCCTTTTCCTCCGTCACTTCATCCGCTTCATCTTCTGCGTCCGGTTGTGACTCAACGATTTCATCGACAACCTCACTTACTTGTGAAGTGGTATCATCCGAAGATGTGCATGCACTTGCAAACAAAATAATCAAAGCAAGTGAAAATATAAGTATTGATTTTTTCATTGCATTCCTCCATTTTATTATATGAATAGTCTTATTATTTACATTATACAAAATTCTGTAGATAGTTTCTATATCTAATAGCTTAACTATTTTTTTGCAGGCTTGCAGGGCAGCATGTTGAATTTTTGAAACAAAATGTATAATATAGTTTACATTTAGAATGGTTTATAGTACAATAAAGCAAGGAGGTGATAGCATGGCAAAAAACTTGCGAATCAAATCTGCAAGAGCGGCGCTGGATTTAACGCAGTCACAGCTAGCAGATATAGTCGATGTGAGCAGGCAAACAATAGTGGCTATAGAAAAAGGCGAGTACAACCCAACAATAAAACTGTGCCTTGCTATATGCCGGGCACTGAATAAAACGCTGAATGATTTATTTGAGGAGGAAGCTTGTGAAAAAGAAAGATTATGATGAGTTTCAGTTATCAATACGATATAAAACTGCTGCACAGTGCCTTGGCATAATATGTGTGCTAACAATTGCAAATGGATTTGTGAATGAGTGGCATGTATGGGCGCTACCGTCAACTCAATCGTTAGTTATCACCATGCTTACTACAGCGTATTTTATTATCATAACCACACTTAAAGGCGCTTACATAAGCAACAGAGAAAAGAATCCACTTGTTACAGTAATATGTTTTGCATTCATCGCCATAATTTCTGCGATTGGTTTTATTGGTGGATTTAG
>CAYIZZ010000059.1:0-13723 GCA_964367945.1 uncultured Oscillospiraceae bacterium
TGTAGTCAACAAACCAAACAAGGTTGTTTAGGTTATACTGAGGAGCAAACATAGCGGCTTCCCAGCATTGGCCTTCGTTGATCTCGCCGTCGCCTGTTACAAGATAAACATAGCTGTCAAGATCATCCATTTTTTGTGCCATAGCAAGACCTATAGCTGTGCTGGTGCCTTGGCCCAAGCTACCGGTGGTCATATCAATACCGGGAGTTAGTTTGGCATCACAATGGCTGGGTAGGTTTGTGCCGGGTTGATTCAATGTGGCTAGCATTTCCATGGGAAAAAATCCCTTTAGTGCGAGGGAAGCGTATACAGCAGGACCTGCATGTCCTTTACTCATAACCAGCTTGTCGCGAGCATCCCATTTAGGGTTTTTGGAATCGTACTTCATAACATCGCCGTACAAAACAGCTAATGTGTCTGCGATGCTGAAGCTGCCACCGATGTGGCCAAAACCGCGAGTACCCAATTGTTTGGCTACTTCATAGCGAATTTCGGCGGCAAATGTTTGTAGTTCTTTAATACTTGCCAATTCTATCACCTCATCTTTTATAGTCGAGCAAAATTCTTATAGCATACCGTACCAAAAAAAGTAAACGCCTTAGCACCTATATAAACTGACAAGTCATATTTTTGTGTCATATGACAAAAAGTTTTGATTATGCCGGCACAAACACTATACTGGTTCAGTAATACCTTTAGCATTATACTACTTTTTCTTCCATGTGCCAAGGTTCAAATAGGTATTTGTTTGTGCAGTGGCACTGGCAGAGTCGGGTTGCATTTTCATTGCAGCACGCACACCGTCGATGGTTTCGGGAATGGTGATGCTCTCTTGAGGAATATTGATGGCATACATGATGTCATCGCCACTTTCCACAATGCAATCTTCCCACAGGGCTACTTCATACATATCGCCTCTGGGTGTGCACAGCTCGCGTGCATAACGATATACGGAAGCATTGCCAAGGAATCCTTCGTCTAAGCGCACCATGCGGATACGATCGTGCTCTTTGAAAGCTTCAATAGCTTGTTCTTTAGTGATTTTGCCGTTTTTGCCATGAGCCAGAACGGTGATGATATGGCCATGAGTAACGGGTGTGTGCACCAAAATACCTGTAGCGTCTACATGAGGCATGATGGTCATTAGATCAAGTGCCTGATGGCTGGGTGCTTTTTCCATTTGTAAAGCATTGGTAAGGCCACGATGATAGTCACCGGGATCGGAAACGCGGCGGATAATGGTGATGGCGACACGGTCAACACCGAATTTTTTATCAAGGCAATCCACTGTGCGGATAAGGCCGGTGGTATTGCAAGAAGTCAGTTTCAGATAGTCGGCACCAATGCCTTTGTCATAGTTTGCATAGCCATGGAAAAATACATCGGCGATGTCGTTGCTTTCGCCACCTTGGAAGATAGCTTTTACGCCTGCTTTTTCGTAAAGGGCTTTGTTTTTCACGCCAATGCCGCCCGGAGAAGAGTCCAGCATGATGTCAACTTTAGAAAGTAAATCATCGAAAGTGCCGGCTACCGGGATATCCAGTGCATCAAATTGTGATTTGTCAGCACCTTCTACCAAGTACAAATCATAAGGCATGCCACGCTCGGCCAAAGCACGGATGGAAAGGGTGGGGGCCAAGTCTGCTACACCTACAAGCTCCATGTCTTTTTGCATTGCCACGCCGTCGGCCAAACGCTGACCGATAACACCGTAACCTGCTATACCAACTTTAATCATTTTACGAACCTCCTAAAATATAATAAATTAAGATATCTAAATATTATGTTGCCGATATCGGCAAAGTGCTACCTGCCCAAGGAAGAACCAACACAGAGGCATCCTTGCCAATTTTTTGTAGTGCCGCATTAAAAGCGTCTTGCACTGTTTTATATGGCGTAAGGAAGATGCTTTTCACAAAATCATCCGACATTTCACTGACAAGATATATGTCAGACTTTTCCAAAACAAGGGCAATGGCAGCGGCCTTGTGGCCACCTAGCTGGAAGTCCTCTTGGATACGAGAAATCATGGAAGTGGACGTATCGCTTTTAGTCATCCATTCTTCAAACACTTCTTCGCCAAGGCCTTCTTTACAGCTGCCCACCAAAATAATGATACCGCCGTCTTTCACGGCATGTTTTGCATTATCAAGTGCTTTTTGAGTTTGATATAAGTTTAAGTCTTTTGGTGCGCCGCCCTGAGATGCTATAACAATATCAGCGCGCGCAGGGATTTCTTTAAGATAAATAGAATCAAGAAAACGGCAACCTTCACGATGAGCACTTACCACATCACCCGCAACAGCACAAATGATTTCCTTTTGCTCATTTAGTACTACATTTACAATAAAATGCACGGGGCAATATTTTGATACAGCTTCTTCAATATCTATGCGCACAGGGTTTGTATCAAGATTGCCTGCGGCGGCTGTAGGCTGTACCATCTTGCTGTGGTTACTTTGAATGGCATCCCTGGTAGAAACACCCGGCATAATAGCCTTTGCACCACCGGAATATCCTGCAAAATAGTGATACTCAATGTTTCCTGTAGCGATGCGTACATCTGCATTTGCCACGGCACTTGTAATATCTACAGGTGTACCAAAACTTGTGGTGCCCATGTGCACAAAGTCATCTGCGTCGCCGTCTATACAGCGCACTTTGTTATACACATCCTCGCCTACAAGACGAATCATCTCTTCAGGGGTTTGCTTGCGATGGCTACCCAGCGCAAACACCACCGTTACATCTTTAGGCAAAACACCACCCAGCCATAGCTCGTCTAAAATAGATGGTATTATTTTATAGCTTGGTACCGGCCTTGTGATATCAGAGGCAATGATGACTACTGTTTGGCCTTCTTTTACAAGAGTGTGCAAAGGTGCTGAGCCAATAGGGTTTTTCAGCGCTTCTTTCACACAGGCCTCGCCGGTGAGTTTTATCTCTACCTCGTTTGATTCCAAAAGTCCGATAAAGTTTTTGTCGGGTACATCTACTGTTTGTGGATGCTTGCCGAATCCGATTTCAAATTTCACGTGTTTCATCCTTTACTGCAGTATTGGAAATATCTGTTTACTATGACGTGAAAACTTAAAGGCGTGCTACACCGCTTTTTCTTGCAGCTTCAGCTACTGCGCTGGCAACGGCATCTTTAACACGAGGATCAAACGCTGCAGGAATGATGTATTCAGCATTTAGCTCATCTTCGGTGATAAGGTCTGCCAAAGCATAAGCTGCTGCAATTTTCATTTCATCATTTATGTCGGATGCACGCACGTCGAAAGCACCACGGAAAATGCCGGGGAACGCCAAAACATTGTTGATTTGGTTTGCAAAGTCACTGCGGCCGGTACCAACCACTGCGGCACCTGCGGCTTTTGCCTCGTCTGGCATAATTTCGGGTGTGGGGTTTGACATGGGGAACAAAATGGGGTTTTCTGCCATGCTGCGTACCATGTCTTGGGTAACAGTGCCGGGAGCAGACACACCGATAAACACATCGGCACCCTTCATCACTTCGTTCATGTCGCCTTTTTTCATTTGAAGATTGGAAATTTCAGCCATTTCTTGTTTTTCAGAGTTTAGGTTGTCGCGACCTTTATAAATAGCACCTTGGCGATCGCACATTACAACGTCTTTAAGACCCATGGCCATAAGTAGTTTTATGATAGCAACACCGGCTGCGCCTGCGCCCAGAGTAACAACGCTGATATCCTTGATGTCTTTTTTCACAAGTTTCAAAGCATTTATCAAAGCAGCTAGTGTAACAACGGCTGTACCATGTTGGTCGTCGTGGAAAATAGGAATATCGCAAGACTCTTTCAGTCTACGCTCTATTTCAAAACAACGAGGTGCAGAGATATCTTCAAGGTTTACACCACCAAAGCTACCTGCAAGCAAAGTGACGGTGTTTACAATATCGTCTACGTCTTTACTGCGCACACACAAAGGAATGGCATCTACATCGCCAAAAGCTTTAAATAGCACGCATTTGCCTTCCATAACGGGCATACTGGCCTCGGGGCCAATGTCGCCAAGACCTAAAACAGCAGTGCCATCGCTGATAACTGCAACGGTGTTCCAGCGGCCGGTCAGCTCATAGCTTTTTTCAATATCTTTTTCAATTTCCAGGCAGGGCTGAGCCACACCCGGTGTATAGGCCAAAGATAAGTCTTCCTTTGTTTTTACACTCATTTTCGGAACGGTTTCCAGCTTTCCACGCCACTCGGCATGTTTTTCAAGAGACTTTTGTGCATAATCCATTACAGGTACCTCCTAAAGATTTAAAAATATTTAATTTGTAGCGCCATGACGTAAAGCTTTTACTACAGGCAATTCCTCGCCGGTTAAAAAGCGAATTAAAGCACCGCCGCCGGTGCAGATATAACTAACAAGCTCACTCTTTTGGTACTTATTGGTAGCGGTGATACTATCGCCACCACCCAGCACAGTGTAAGCCTCGGTATCACCCAAAGCATCCCACACTGTTTTAGTGCCATCTTCGGTAAGTGTTTCTTCAAAAACACCCATCGGCCCGTTTACAAAAACTGTCTTGGCATTCATGATAATATCATAATATGCTTTGGCAGTTTTGCTGCCTATGTCCAGTATCAGTGCATCTTTTGGCACAGATTGACTATCTACTTCACAGCGCTTGCCGTCTTGCACATAGGCGTAGTCTTCGGGCAACATTATTTTATCGCTATATTTTTCTAAAAGTTCTTTACTGCCTTCCACAAGGTCGGAATATCCTTCTTTTGTGATGTATGCACGTGCTTTTTCGCCGATGTCATCGCCTTTGGCCCACGCAAGTATTTCACCTACAAGCCCGCCTGTAAGGACTTTGTCGGCCACACCACGCCCTAAAACAGTGTGCATCATCATGAAAGCATCGCCTATTTTAGAGCCACCCAAAACAAAAACACAAGGGCGCTTGGGCTCTTCCATAATGCTTGAAATGGCACAGTATTCTTCTTCAAATAAGCGGCCCATGCCACTGGGAAGAACCTGCTGGAAACCACACAGCGAGGGCTGATCACGGTGCGCTGCGGCAAATGCATCACAGATATAGATATCGGCCAAAGGTGCCAGCTTGCGAACAAGCAAAGTTTGTGCTTGCTCTTCATGTGTAAGGGTGAGTTTCAGCTCGAACAATGTTTGTTCTTCAGAACAAAAACGTACATTATCTAAAAGCAGTACATCGCCTTCTTGTAAATCGGAAATTTTCTGCCTGGCGGTGGGCCCGCATACATCGTCAATAAACTGTATATCTTTGCCCAAAAGTTCGCCTATCACTTTAGCGTGAGGCTGAGTGGTATAGAAGTTTTTATACTCTATATCACTGCCTTGATGGGCCAAAATAACCACTTTGGCACCCTTGTTGCTAAGCTCGCGAATGGTGGGAACACAAGCGCGAATACGAGTAGTGTCTTTTAATGTGTTATTTTCTTTATCCACAGGCTGGTTTATGTCTACACGCAGTAAAACAACCTTGCCTTTTACGTCAAAATCATCAATAGTTTTAATGCCAAATCTCACAATAATCACCTCATAGTTTTAACGTTACAAATCAAATACTACCAGAGGTAGTTCAAGGTGTCAATATGTTTGTCTCAAATAGAGCAAAAAATGAATATATTTTGGCATTTTGTAGAATAATGATACTCAAATAGTGTTGAAGAAGAGAAAGAAAGGGCAAGTTTTGAGTATATTTTGAACAAAAAAAGAAGGAATATAAGCAAAGGTAGTCATATGCCTTACACACGCTAATATATAAAAAACCTGCACTTAATTCATGAGTAAAAAATCATGAAAAAGTACAGGTGGTTTTAAATAAGGCTACATACTTTTGATATGAATATCATCATCTTTAAAGCAAATAGAAACACTGTGATGGACTGTGTCTAAGATTTTATTTGAAAAGCCTATGGTGATGGATGAAGGTGGATAGATGGTACTGGCATGTAGGTAACACTGTGATGGGTCGGCCGCACCTTCCATCATGGTATCCATCAAGCGCCGCAAGTTTGCTTGCTGCATTTTTTGCATGGACAAGCCCAAGCGCAACTCGTCCAGTTTTTTTGCATTTTCATACGATAAAGTCTCATCGGTACTTGAAAGATAAGAAATGTCTTTTTCCTTTTTTTCAACATCAAGCTGCAAAGTGTCGCGCTTTTCCTCTAGATTGCGTAGTTCTTCTAAAAAAGCAGTGGTGTTACCAAGAACAATTTCTGTATGGCGGTTGTTTGATGTGTTACCAATAGTTTTGGCGGTTATTCCATACAGTGCGGTGAGGTGTCCGCCGATGATGCTACCACGGCCGCTGATAACCTGAATAGAGTCATCGCTTTGCAATTTTGAGTTTATAGCCGTGTCACAAACGATACGGCCTTTGGCGGAAACATTTGCACTCTCTAAAAATTTCGAAAGTACATCGCCGTTTGCCTCAACTTTACCGGTGGTGTTTCCGTTGATGCCGCATCCCACCTGAACGTTGCCACCGGATTTTATCAAAGCACCTTCAATCATGCCTTGAACAGCAATATTGCCGGTGGCGGTGACGGAAAAACCATCTCGAACATCGCCATAAATCAACACATCGCCAATCACATCAAGATTGCCGGTAGATGTGCCGATATCGCCTTTTATAATAAGCAGGGGGTCTACTTTGAAACGTTGAGATATAAATGAAACGACACCATCTAATGTAGCTATCAAAGCGGTTTCATCTTCGTTTACTCGGGTGTTTGTTCCCACAGGTATTTTGGCTTTTTTCCCTGTTCTTCCCGGAAGATTTTGGCCCAATACAGTGGTGCCGGCCACACCCTTTGTAGGCGGGAAAATTTCACAAATGACATCGCCTTCAAAAACAGTCTGAAGCCATCCTAAGTCTTTATAATCAATTATACTATTTTCTTGTTCCGTTAAAACAATTTCAAGCTCGCGTTTAAAGTGATCATAAACAATACCATCGCTCCCATGTACAGCAGGCTGACCACTAGCTATAGCAATAAGCTTCAAGTATTGGTGCGAGGTGCATATATTAGATACTTTTTCTTCATCAAGCCCAAACACAACACTATGCATTTTCAGGAAATGAAGTACATCTAGTGGGTCTATGTCTTCTCCACCGTTTACCGGAGGCAAAAGAAAAAGATATGCGGTCATACGGTCTTTACTGGTACGCAAAAGAGGTTGCGCATTATACGGTTTTGGAGGCTGGTCTTGCTTTACATCAGAAAGAGTTTTTGGGTATCGAGGGCTTGAAAAAGAAAGTGATAGTAGCTCCTGGGCTGCATTTTTTTTATTGGGATCATAATAAGGGATTTTGCAAACTTCCCTGTCAATACTGCGCAGCATATTACGTTGTTCAGTGTCCGGAATAGCATTGTTTTCCATGAATCTTGACCATGAAAATGTGGTACCCGGCTCATCTTTGGGCGAGATAAGGTTATGCTGGCAATACACATCATATAAGCGGCTTTCAGACTTTGGAGAATAGCTTTCGGCGGTGTCTTTTACTGTGCGCTCCAGAGCTTTTTGTGCTGCTTCTTTTTCGGGGTCTGATTTTGGAAGGGTATCTTCTGCAACAGAAACAGATGATTTGTTTGGTATAGATGGCAGTTTTGGGATGGGAATCATCGCGGTGTTTTGTAAATTTTCTTCTAATACAGGTGCTTGCTTGCCCAATAAGTTTCGTATTTTGTCACGAAACCCGGGTGACTGCTCTGCCATGGTTTACCCCTCCTTAATATATAGTTAAATATATGTTCTTATTTATTATAACGGTTTTTGCAAAAAAAACAAATAAAAAAATCCGGCATGTTGCCGGATTTAAAAAGCATATCTTATTTTGTGGTTGTTTTTTTGACAACTGTTGTTTTGTCAGATATAACTGCGGGTGTTTGTTCTTTTTTTGTAGTTGTTTTTGTAGCAGTTGTGCTTTTAGCAGTGGTTGCACTTTTAGCTGTTTTTGGTGCTGCAGTTTTTTTAGCTGCTGGTTTTTTGGCTGCTGGTTTTTTGGCTGCTGGCTTTTTAGCAGCAGGTTTCTTGGCCGCTGGTTTTTTAGCGGCTGTTTTCTTAGCAGCAGGTTTTTTAGCAGCAGCAGATGTTGAGCCGTCCGCCACAAGCTTCCATTTCTGGGTATCGCCTTTCACATCTTCCCAAATATGTACAGTGGTGCCGTTGACAGTGCCCATATCCACAAGATCAAGGTAACGAGAAGCAGATTTGGACTTGATACGTACAAATCCACGAGTGGAAGGTTCAATGGACCATAGCTGACTGTCTACACCGATGAAATCCCACTGGTGTATACGAGAGCCATTTTCTGTGCCTTGTAGGTCGATGTCCAAAACCTTGCCGGAAAACACATTGACAATTTTATAAAAATTATCATCAACTTGCTCGAATTGCCATTTCTGAGTTTCGCTGTCAGCATCGGCCCAAATTTGAACAACGCCGCCGTTGTCTTGGCTGAAAGCTGCAACATCCAAAAACTTACCATTTTTGGCTTGGATGGCGTATACTTTGAAATTCTCTACTTTGCTCATGATTCAGTTCACACTCCCTTATATTATGGTGCACGTCAACGATTTGCCGCACACATTTTAGCGATTGTTATATATCATCGGACAAAAAGAGTCTTACTAGCTGGCAAGACCTGCTTTCATGGCCTCCATTACATCGGATGCATTTTCACACATAGCTAACAGCACCTCGCCGGTAGGAGCAGTTTCGATAATGGCAGAAGATGCAATTTCATACTGGTCGGGTAGATAGTTTTCTTGTGCACTTTTTTGTGTTTCGACATATGTCTTCAGCCCATCGATGACAGCCTGTTCTTGGCCGTCTTGCGGGAGTATGATGGCCACACCATAAGCCAAAGTGATGACGGAACCGAGGCTGACAGCATATTTTTGCATAACGTCTTCACTAAGGCCGGTATTTTGATTGAACATTAAATCATATCCGGTATCCTCGGAAGATGTTACAACTGCATACATTTCATACTCGTTAAGTTCTGCAGGACGTGAAGATTCTAAAACGGATTTATAATCGGCAGAAGACCCTGTAGCAGCAGAAGATCCGCAAGCAGAAAATAGTAAAAGTGAGGCTGTCAGTATGCTGATACAAGATAAAATGAAATTCTTTTTCAATGTGAAATTCTCCTAAACTATAGTAATAAAACATGGCCGTAGTTAATGCCTACAGCAAGTGAAATAATATGTTTTTTGTAGAATTATCTACAAATATTAATAACGACCACAGTATAGCATAATTTTTTTTTGAGTGCAAGCAATAAAAAGTGAAATGTGACTAAATATTGGAAGCATAATGAAAAGAAATGTATTTTTTTACTAAAAAAAAGAAATCGCCATAAAAAAAGTTGCATTGATATAGTCAAATACGGTAGGATAAAGTCATGGAAAACACATAATATCGTTATGAGGAAATGAAGGAGAAAAACATGGCAAGAATCTATAATTTTTCGGCAGGTCCGTCTGTGTTACCGGAAGAAGTACTGCAAAAAGCTGCGAATGAAATGATGGATTATAACGGTAGTGGTATGAGTGTGATGGAAATGAGTCATCGCTCTAAAGTGTATGATGAAATCATTAAAAACACCGAAACGCTGCTGCGTAAAGTGATGAGTATTCCTGATAATTATAAAGTATTGTTTTTGCAAGGTGGCGCGTCGCTACAGTTTGCCATGGCCCCGATGAACTTACTTGCAAAAAACGGTAAAGCAGACTATGTTTTGTCCGGCAACTTCTCCACAAAAGCATGGGAGCAAGCATGTGATATTGCAGAGGCTTTTGGCAAAGAGATAAATATTGCCGCTTCCACAAAAGAAGAAAACTTTGCACGTATTCCAAAGCAAGAAGAACTAAAACTGTCAAATGATGCAGATTATGTGCATATTTGTTCTAATAACACTATTTACGGTAGCCTTTATTCTTATGTACCCAATACAGGCGATGTGCCACTTGTCAGTGATATGTCCAGCTGTATTTTATCAGAGCCTGTTGATGTATCGAAATACGGCATGATTTACGCAGGTGCACAAAAAAATGTAGCGCCCGCAGGTCTTACCATTGTTATAATCAGGGAAGATTTACTTTGTGATCCCATACCCGGCACGCCCATAATGATGAGTTATGCTCAAATGGCTAAAAATGACTCGATGTATAACACACCGCCTACATACTCGATTTATATGGCGATGCTGGTGCTGGAGTGGATTGAACGCACAGGCGGTCTTGAAGCAATGCAAAAGCGCAACCGTGAAAAAGCAGATATTCTTTACAAATATTTAGATGAAGCTCCGTTTTACAAAACAGGTATTGCAAAAGAAGATCGCAGTATGATGAATGTTACTTTTACCACAGGAAACGAAGAGCTAGATGCAAAGTTTGTAAAGGAAAGTGTTGCGGCAGGCATGTCTAACCTAAAGGGACATCGTGCAGTGGGTGGTATGCGTGCTTCCATTTACAACGCCATGCCAAAAGAAGGTATTGTAGCTTTAGTGGAATTTATGAAAAAATTCGCACAAGAAAATAGCTAAGTTAATATTATAAAACGGTCTTAATGGATGCGCTAAAAGCATCTGTTAAGACCATTTTTGTTTTTTGTAAAAGGCAATGGATTGTTACAATAACATTCACATAATTTTACGATATAGCTTTTAAAAACATGGTATACTACAAATGTGTGAGCCTAATATTTTAGACAAACTTAATTGAGCTGCTATATTTTAGGAGGTATTTTATGCCACGTCGTCAAACTGATCGCCTTGCACCGAAAAAATCCACTGCAAAAGTGAAGGAACATATGAGCCGTATCAATTTAATACCGATGGAGAAGATTGCAGGGCATGATGTGCGTCCGGGTTTTTACGAAATTAATGGAGCCACCGTAATTCCTACAGGTGTGAATTTTACTGTGCATTCAGTACATGGCACTGCTTGCGAGCTGCTACTTTTCCACAGGGAAGAGTTTGAGCCATATGCTGTTATTCCGTTTCCGGAGCACTATCGTATTGGAAATGTATGGAGCATGGTGGTGTTTGGTCTTGATATTTACGATTTTGAATATGCTTATCGGATAGATGGACCATACAATCCTCAAAAAGGCTTTTTGTTTGACAAAAATAATGTTTTGCTGGACCCACATGCAAGAGCTGTTACAGGCCAAAGTCAATGGGGCAGGCAAACGCCAGAGGGACAATTTTATAAAGCGCGTGTTGTGCAGGATGATTTTGACTGGGGCATATCAAAACAGCCACTGATACCAATGAGTGACTTAGTAATTTACGAGGCTCATGTGCGTGGTTTTACAAAGCATCCGTCTTCAAAGGTGAAGCATCCAGGTACCTTTAACGCCTTGGTGGAAAAAATACCGTATCTTAAAGAACTGGGTGTAAACGCTGTAGAGTTATTGCCTATTTTTGAGTTTGATGAAATGCAAGACAGGCGTATGCATGATGGCAAGCAGCTGATGAACTACTGGGGATATAATACTATAGGTTTTTTTGCACCAAATACCAGCTACACAGCACAAACAGAATATAACCGCGAAGGTAACGAGCTGAAACAGGCTATTAAAACATTTAACGAAAACGGTATAGAAGTGATTCTAGACGTGGTGTTTAACCATACGGCAGAGGGCAACGAAGACGGTCCATGTTTTTCGTTTAAAGGCTTTGACAACAACATTTATTACATGCTAACACCGGAGGGATATTATTATAACTTTTCAGGTGTGGGCAATACGCTTAACTGTAATCATCCCATTGTACAGCAAATGATTTTAGAATGTCTAAGGCATTGGGTTATCAACTATCGAGTAGATGGATTCCGCTTTGATTTGGCGTCTATTTTGGGTCGAAATGAAGATGGCAGCCCGATGTCTAAACCACCACTTTTGCAGAGCTTGGCATTTGATCCTATTTTAGGCAAAGTGAAGCTTATTGCCGAGGCGTGGGACGCTGGCGGACTGTATCAGGTAGGAAGTTTCCCGGCGTGGAACAGATGGGTGGAATGGAACGGACGATACAGGGACGATATGCGCAATTTTTTGAAAGGCGATGAAAACTATGCGCATGCTGCTGCCATGAGGCTGGCCGGAAGCCCCGATTTATATGAAGTGGAAAAACGTGGCACCAATGCATCTGTGAATTTTATCACATGCCATGATGGGTTCACCATGTATGATCTTTACAGTTATAACCAAAAGCATAATGAAGCAAACGGATGGGGTGGCACAGACGGTGCTGACGATAACCGCAGCTGGAACTGTGGCATAGAAGGCGAAACGGACAATAGCGAAGTGATGAGCTTGCGATATCGTATGATTAAAAATGCAGTTGCCACCTTGATGTGTAGCAGAGGTATACCCATGCTGCTTGCAGGAGACGAGTTTTGCAACACACAATTTGGCAATAATAACCCATATTGTCAAGACAACGAGATATCCTGGCTAGATTGGGATATGCTGGCTTCACATGCAGATATGTTTGAGTTTTTTAAATATATGATTGCGTTTAGAAAGCAGCATCCGGCTGTTCGCAAACCACTGGACGCCAGCACAACAGGTTTTCCTGATGTTAGTTTTCACACAGAGCATCCATGGGATGGAAATTATAGCGAGCACACGCGTATCATAGGCGTGATGTTTGCCGGAAGATGTGAGGATGAAGATAAAGAAGATGTTGTGTATGTGAGTGTTAATGCGTTTTGGGAAGAAAGGCCTATTACGCTACCTGAACTGCCCATGGGAATGTATTGGAAAATGGCAGTACACACCGGCGCTGATAATCCTGCGCAGTGTATTCCGAGTGAAAAATATAACATGCCCACAATAGAATACAACACCGTATCAATGCCGGCAAGAAGTGTGATGGTAGCAGTGGCGATGAAAAAATAAAAATAATTTATGTAAATATTGTGTTTTTGTGTAATGGCTATTGTTTTTGATATTGTTTGGCAGTATACTTTAAAAAGTTGGTACTTACAGTACGATATAATAGAAAGGGTGCTTTAAACATGAAAATCGCATTGGTATCTGAATGGAGTCAGTCGGAAAAAAATGAAGTAGTGTATAACGCTCTAAAAAAAGTAGCAGAAAAACAAGGACATACTGTTGACAATTATGGCCAGTACAATTTGCAAGCGCATCGTACCACATATGTGCAGAATGCTGTTTTGATTTCTGCTTTGCTGGAAAGCGGAGCAGCTGATTTTGTTGTAACAGGTTGTGGCACCGGTGAGGGCGCTGCTATTGCTGCAAACTCTATGCCGGGCGTTAGCTGTGGTTTGGTTATCGATCCTGTGGATGCATACATGTTTACACAAGTAAACAGAGGCAATTGTATTTCTATGCCGTTTGGTAAAGGTTTTGGCTGGGCAGCTGACCTAAACTTGCAATATGTATTTGAAAGATTGCTGGCAGGCCTAGGTAGCGATGAGGGATACATCGATGAAACAACAAGTGCCTCAATTCGTGTGAATGTGGTAGCTTTGCAAGACCTTAAAAAAGTGGCATGCTGCGATATTAAAGATATCATCAAAAATGCCGACAGAGAAATGGTAAAAAATGCTTTTGGTGGCAAAAATACCATGAAACTACTGGAAGAAAATTGCAAAGACACAAGCATCCTAGACGTAATAAAAGAAGTTGTAAGCGCATAATTTACTTAACATTAAAAAAACCATCGGTGATT
>CAYIZZ010000060.1:0-13652 GCA_964367945.1 uncultured Oscillospiraceae bacterium
AACACAAATATAAAACTATATATCCACATGTTCGCCATTTGCTAAATTTCCAGCGCCACTCTTATCTTATATATAAAAATATCACCTCGGCACATATCAAGCGCAATCCCACATGCAAAGTTGTGCCAAACAGTTATACTGTTTGTAATGTCACAACATCTGATAGTGATATCAATCTTAATTTACTTGATGGTGAATTACCGCTGGATTTAAACGGAAATCTCTATATTTGCCAATGCCTTGGCTCACCCGAGGCCTACATGGTAGGCGATACAAACCTTGTTAAAATCAACTTTTCAGGTGGCGTGTGCAGTCTGAAAAACCGTCTTATGTGGCATCCGGGCGCCATTGCAAAATCCGCCCTTGACAACACAAAGCATCGTTTTGATCATTACGGTGTTATGATGATGTCTCCCGGCCTTGGAATGTTTTCTTATGCCGAGGGTTTATACGTTCTTCCAGACGGAAGAATAGCCGTCACCGGTGATGTGGACAGGCCGTGGATTATCGACAGACACTCCCTGCAAGCTCAAACTCCACTGGGAAAACGCTCAGAGTGGATTCCCATGATAAACGGACAAACCGGAGAAGTAATGGGTCCACTTTTTCCCGGATACAGTAATTCTCATGCTATTTATACCGACACTGAAACAAACGAGCTGTTTTTGGTGAATTATCAATTCAAACAATCCGACGGAAGTCACCCATGTAAATTGATGAAATGGTGTGGCGATGACCATATAACGTCATGGTATGTGGTGGATGAAAACGGACACGATATACGTGTAATGCAAAGCTTGCATGAACTGATTTTCACTAGAGATTACATTATTTTGGCCGACACTGCATTTGTCACAGGCACCGAGATGATTTCACAGTGGAAAAATGCCCCACTACCCAACGAAAAAACTGTGGTGTATATTGTGGACAGGCGCCAATTAAAGGAAAACACCGATAAAGTGGTGGCTAAAAAAACCGAAATAGACCAAGCATGTATTCATCTTATTGCAGAATATGAAAACCCACAAGATATCATCACCGTATACATGCTTCACACCCCTGCCACAAACACAGCCGAAATAATACGCAGCTATGACAGAGATCTTAACGGAAATCGGTTTTCAAAGCATCTTGTTGGATATGGAACACTGCCTACACTAGATGTATCCAGCATTGGCAAACATCGTATAAACGCCAAAACCTCCACCGCAGTATCTTCTGATTATATCAGAGACAATCTCTATTCTTGGGGGCCCTACATGTACACTTACATGGGCAGGCAAACACGTGCATTCCACAATCAAGATTTGTTTGTAATGTTTAAAGGTTTTCATCCGGAGCTGATGCCTAAGCGTATTTATGACGCATATAAAAATGTTCAAAACAGGCACACTCCCCTTTGTGACATGTTTGAAAAAGGTAAAGTCTCCTGTAATAACTCTATAGCACGTATAAAAAAAGACACTTTCGAAATCTCTGATATTTACATTTTCCCGGACAAAGTATTTTTATATACCATTTCCTGCCTTGAAGGCGAAAATGATAATGACTATATCATGGCAGGCATAGCATGTGACATACCCAAATGCAGCGAAAGTTCAGGCCATGAATATTGGCTATTTCATGCCAATCATCTACACCTTGGGCCTATTTGCAAGCTTGGACATAAAACTCTGAACAACTCTATTTTGTTCCACACTGTTTACCTTACTCACCTACAAGAAAAACACCTTGATAAAAAAAAGGTATCGTATCATGTTGCTTTGCAAGAGGATTTCCCAGAGCATGAGCTTTCAAAATGGGATCCTGTTGTTCTTAAAGCATTTAAAGAGATAATTTGGCCTTATTATGATTCAAATTCTAATCCGGATAATATTATAAAAAACAAAAAAGCCATGCAACACTTAGCCGAGCTTTCCAAAAAACGTGTGGCAAAATATAATAAATAACGGCACTAAGTATAAACTTTATTTTTCCAACTATCTACTTGAAGTTTCAATACGTATTTTGTATTATTAATGTACCATTATTAAACAGGAGGGTATCATGAACCTTAAAATCGAAGACTTCAAGTGGACAAGAGAGCCGAAAAAATATACCGTTTCTAACGATGCAATCACCATCACCACTGACCCTCATACCGACTTATGGCAAAGAACATATTACAAATTCAGAAATGATAACGCACCTGTTTTTCAAAAAAACACAGCCGAGAAGTTTTTTTCGTTCATAGTGAAAACAGATTTTGAAAGTAGTAATCATCGTTTTGATCAATGCGGGATTGCTGTCTACCTTGATAGCGAGAACTGGATAAAAGCAAGTGTAGAATACGAAAATGAAGGCTTCCAAAATCTTGGTAGTGTAGTTACAAACCACGGATATTCCGACTGGGCCACAGAAGAAATACCTACGAATATTAAATCCATGTGGTATCGCTTGAGTCGCCGAGAAGACGATTTTCGTATTGAATATTCTTACGATGGCACGCAATATCACACAATGAGGGTATGTCATTTATTATCTGCCAAAGACGAAATTTCATTTGGTATTTATGCTTGTAGCCCCGAAGATTCTTCCTTTACAGCCATATTTACAAACTTTAAAATCACCGAATGTGCCTGGGAGGCCCACATTGGCCAGGTACCCGATGACATATAAAATATAAAACGGCTTGCCTTTTGGCAAGCCGTTTTTACTTGTGCGAAACTTTTAGTACTAATAAACCCCTTCTTATTCCTTAACTTCGTTTTCAGATGATTTTCCTTGCTCGAAATCCTTTGCATTCTGCAATGTAACTTCCGCAATGGTGGAAAGTGCATTGTCTGTCAAAAATCCTTGATGTGAAGTTAAAATAACATTCGGAAAAGACAGCAATCTTGCCACTGTAGTGTGGGTGAGTATATCATTTGAATGGTCTTCAAACACAACAGAGCTTTCCTCTTCATAAACATCCAATGCCACTGCGTGGAACTTTTGCGATTTTATGCCGTCTATCAAATCCTCGGTATGTATCAGGCCACCGCGTGAAGTATTTACCAGCACAACACCGTCTTTCATCTTGGCAATGGTTTTTGAGTTTATAATATAGTGTGTGTTTTCAAAAAGTGGGCAGTGCAAAGAAATCAAATCCGACACCGACAAAAGCTCATCCAAAGAAATATACTCTATATCAATGTTTTTATTTGGGTAAAGATCATACGCTACCACTTTCATCCCAAAGCCTTTACAAATATTTGCCATTGCAAGGCCAATTTTACCTGTGCCGATGATACCTGCTGTCTTGCCATGGAAGTTCAGACCCATAAGACCCTGAAGGCTAAAATCGTTTTCACGTACCCTGTTATACGCTTTATGCACTCGCCTATTTGCTGCCATAGCAAGAGCCATTGCATGTTCTGCTACAGCTTCTGGAGAATAATTCGGCACACGAAGCACAGTAATTCCGTTTTCTTTTGCTGCTTTAAGATCGACATTGTTATACCCTGCACACCGCATTAGCAAAAGCTTTACTCCACAGTTTTTAAGCGCCGACAGCACGTCGCCAGTAACATTAGCGTTCACAAATGCACACACAGCCTCGTATCCACGTGCAAGTTCTGCTGTTTCAGGTGTCAGTTTTGGTTCTAAAAATTTTATAGTTTGATCATACTTCTCTGTGTATTTTTCAAAATATGTTTTGTCGTAAGATTTCGTATCGAAAAAAGCAATTTTCATAATAAACACCTCATTTCATACCAGTTTATTCAGTACATTATTATACCGCTATTATTTCTGTTTTTCAATCGAAATATGGCACAATTATGTTTATTATTTTTTGTGTGATGTCACATTATTTTTTTGTCATAAAGCCTTGCTGCATTTAGTACTACCAGCACCGAGCCTGCATTGTGAACCAGTGCACCACTGGCTGGGTTTAATAGCCCCATCACAGACAATATAATGGCCGCAAAGTTTATCATCATGGATAATGTGATGTTGAACTTTATAGAAAAAATAGTGGCATTTGACAGCTTTTTCAAATAAGACACTTTTGAAATATCATCGCCCATAATAGCTATATCCGCAGCATCAATGGCGATATCACTACCCATGCTGCCCATTGCCACACCCACAGATGCTATTTTCAGGGCAGGCGCATCGTTCACGCCATCTCCCACCATACATACGCCGCCTGTGTTTTCTTTTTCCAGTTTTTTTATCATTGCCACTTTATCTTGCGGAAGTAAAGAAGCATGCACCTGCGATATACCCACTTTTTGTGCAATATATGCTGCACTTTTTTCATTGTCACCTGTAAGGAGTACAGTGTTTTCTATGCCTGCTGCGCTCAATAGTCCCACTGCTTTTTTCGATGTTTCTTTTATCTCATCAGATAACCCAACAACACCTAAAATTGCATTTTTAGTCGACACTATGATAACAGCTTTTCCCTCTTGTCTCATAGCACTCACTTCATCTGCAACTTCTTTTGTGATAGTAAGAGATAGGCTATCTTCTATCAGTTTTTCATTTCCGCAAAAAACTGTATCTTCCCCTATTTTGGCACTCACGCCTTTGCCCACTTCCATGGTGAAATCTTCACTTTCAAGCACTGTGACATTCTGCTTTTTCGCATACGCCACCACAGCCTTACCCATCGGATGTTCCGAGCGCGCTTCTGCCGCAGCCACAAGCATCATCATTTTACTTGGATCATAATCAAATGTTTTTATGTCGCTCACGCTCAAAGATCCCTTTGTTATTGTACCTGTTTTATCAAATGCAACCGTGCCAATATTGCCCATTCTTTCCAGTGCTTCGCCCGACTTTATCAAAACGCCATTTTTTGCTGACTGGCCTATGGCTGCCATGATAGACGTAGGTGTGGCAAGCGCCAATGCACATGGGCAAAACACTACCAACACTGTCACTGCACGAATTAATGCATCATCTGGCCTGTTCATAGCAACAGCTAAAATAATATATGTAACCACTGCTATCATACATGCAATAGGCACCAGCCACGATGCCCACTTGTCTACAATTTTTTGTGTGGGCGCTTTATTATTTTCTGCATCTTCCACCAGCTTTATCATTTTTTGAAGCGATGAATTTATAAATGATTTTGTCACCTTTACATCCACCGAACCAAACCGGTTTATGGTGCCTGCAAATATTTCATCATTAACACTTTTATCTATCGGCAAACTTTCCCCTGTGATGATACTTTGGTCTACACTTGTATTTCCCAGTTTTATTATACCATCCGCCGCAAAGCTCTCGCCCGGCAAAACTCTTATCACATCACCCACAACAATATCTTTTGCATCTACATTTTTTTCACTTGTTTTTCCATCTTTATCTGTTTCGATCACTCGTCCTTGCGTTGGCACCAACGAAAGTAGCTTTTCTATTCCACGTTTAGCTTTTTCCACTGTTCTGTCTTCCAATACCTCGCCTATGGCCATAATAAACGCTACCTCACCGGCGGCAAAAATGTCGCCAATATATATGGCTGCTCCCATTGCAATAGTGATAAGCAACGCCGAGCTGATAAACCGCTGTTTTATCACTCGCCACAGCGCAAGATATACTAGCGGTGTTCCTGAAATCAAAATCGACACCCATGCGAAGTTTATCATGAATTCAATTTCAACACCACCGTTTACTAATGGAATAATATACTCACCTAAAAAAGCCACTAAGATAGAAATGCCTGAAACCCATAACATCGGAGTAGAATTTAAAAATTTATTTATTTTTTTCATGATGTATTAAATCCCTTTATATAATTTTCGAGAACTTATCAAGTGACGAAATCAGCTTAGCTATCGTTTCTTCCTCTTCGCCATTTTGAATTCCCTCTAAAACACAATGATGCATATGACCTTCTAAAATCACCTGACCAGCTTTATGTAAAGCTGATTTAATGGCACCTATTTGTATCAAAATATCTTCACACGCCTTGTCTTCATCTACCATCTTTTGAACTCCACGCACTTGACCTTCAATTTTTCTCAAGCGCTTTTGCACCGCATCTACATCCATGCATCGCCTCATAGTATTCCTCCCATATTTACTTTCTATACCCATAGGGGGTATATGTATATACTACACTTTTCATCATTTGTTGTCAATCATAAAAATATTGTTTTCGACATATACATGTGTTATCATATCTTGTATTTACTGAAAGGAAGATTTATGAATAAAAAGAATTTTATTATTATTGTACTTTTAACTATTTTGGTAGTAGCGATTTTAAGCGTCTCAGTGTATCTTATTGTACCTTTTCCTGTGGATGATGTGGCACAAAGTATACTATACGAAAGTGATAACGTGATAGTAAACGAGAATATCACCACCATCACAGGAGATGAAAGTAGCACTACTGCAATTATATTTTATCCTGGTGCAAAAGTAGAAAGCATTGCCTATCTTCCACTATTTGAAAAGATAGTAAACAGCACCGGCGTAACCTGTTTTTTAGTTGAAATGCCGTTTAATTTAGCTATTTTTGACCAAAATGCTGCAAGTGAAATTATTGATATGCATAACGAAATAGAAAACTGGTATATCGCAGGACACTCTTTAGGTGGCGCAATGGCATCTTCTTACGCCTCGGATAACTTGCAAATCATTGATGGTGTTATTGTAATGGGCGCATATGTATATGATGATTTTCCAAAAGAAAACTCTCTTACAATATATGGCACATTTAACAGCAATATAGCAAACGGGATAGATTACACCGACAATATTGTGGTGATAGAAGGCGGCAATCATGCAAAATTTGGCAATTACGGCCCACAACCCGGCGACCCCGATGGTACCATCACCTATGAAGAACAACAAACCATAACAGCCGATGCAGTGAATACCTTTTTAAGTAGCCATGGGGTAATTTAATACATTGTTTTTGTCAGGCAGTGTCAATTTCCATATAAATGTGATATTATCTCATCTTATTCACAAATAGTTAATCTATTTAATTAAGTATATTAATTAAACTTGATTTATATCCATATATTTACGCCACCCATCAGTATATCTGATGGGTTTTTACACATCACCACATGGTAAAAAAAATGTAGCATATCCCCTGTTTTTGTGGTATAATATCGCTATTGTGTTAACAATTTTCAATATTTATACACGTTTTCATAATAAAGGTGGGGTGTTATGACAAGCTGTAATAATATCATCATTGGTGCAGGTCTTTACGGCCTTTATTCAGCGATTTTTCTTGCAAAAAATGGTAAAAAATCTGTGATTTTAGAAGCAGATAGCCATCCTTTCGCAAGGGCAACATATATAAATCAAGCAAGAGTTCATATGGGTTACCACTATCCACGTTCTTTGTCTACAGCTGTCAAATCGAAAGATTATTTTGATCGTTTTTGCGCAGATTTCCCGGAGTGCATCCACAGTAGTTTTGATCAAGTATATGCTACTTCCTCAAATTTCAGCTGGACAAACGCAGAGCAATTTCAAAAGTTTTGTCGTGATGCAAATATCCCGTGTGAAGAACTGCCTGTATCACGTTATTTTAAAACCGGTAGCTGTGACGGCGCATTTATGACAAAAGAATACACATATGACGCCGATTTACTTTGCAAGCAACTACTTGCAGAGATTGAAAACTATAAACACCTTATCACCATTCACTATGACAGTCACGTGACCGGTATAGAAAAACAAAAAGATCATTTTGTTCTCAGTACCCAAAAAGATGAAAAATATGCCGCACCGTTTGTGATGAATTCCACTTATGCCGGCGTGAATGAAATGCACGTAGCCCTAGGCTTTGAGCCGTTTAAAATAAAATATGAACTATGTGAGATTATTTTATGCACAGTATCTGATACATTGAGAGATATTGGCATCACCGTGATGGATGGCCCATTTTTTTCCATAATGCCGTTTGGTAAAACCGGCCTTCACTCCCTCACCTCGGTTACCTTCACGCCACACACAGCAAGTCACGATGTTTTGCCAACGTTTTCTTGCCAAAACAACCAGCCGCTATGTACTCCGCAATCACTTTTCAACTGTAATGATTGCTCTGCCAAACCCGAAAGTGCTTGGCCATATATGTCCTCTCTTGCTAAAAAGTATCTTTTAGATGTATATGGATTTTCTTATCACAGCAGTCTTTTTTCAATGAAGCCGGTGCTGAAAGTCTCGGAAATAGACGATTCACGTCCCACCATGGTGAAGAAACATTGCGAGGCTCCCACATTTATAAGTGTACTTTCCGGTAAAATTAACACAGTGTATGATTTGGATGAGGTACTTGAAAATGACAGTATATAAAGAGAAAAATTTCATTTCGTCTGTGGTATATGTTAACAACGACGAGGCCCGAATTGCAGATTTTTTAACTATGCTTTATGATTTTTTTGATGCAAACTTCTCAAAATTCGAGATAATTTGTGTGGATGACAGCTCTTCCGACAATAGCGCTTCACTGATAAAGCAAACAGCCGCTAACATGAATGGTCGCGTCACACTGCTAAATATGAGCTATTTTCAAGGGCTTGAGGCCGCAATGAACGCAGGTATCGATCTTGCCATTGGCGATTTTGTTTTTGAGTTTGATAGTTGTTTTCCGTGTTTTCCTGTAGACACCATCCGCAAAGTATACGACAAGTGCCTTGAAGGACACGATATTGTTGCTGCAAAAGCTACAAAACAGCGTATCACCTCTAGAATTTTTTATTATATCTACAACCATAATGCTATCACTCAATATCGTTTAGAGAGCGAAACTTTCCGCATTTTGTCTCGCAGAGCTATAAATCGTATACATTCCATTAGCACTTATGTACCATATCGTAAAGCTATTTATGCCAACTGCGGGCTTAAACTGTTTTCGGTGCCATATCAAGGAATCGAAGTAGATCACGGCAGTTTTTCCAAAAGGCAACGTTTATCAAGGCGAACAAACGGCACCAATACATTGATTTTATACACCGATGTTGCATACAAGCTATCGATTTTCATGGCCATCATCATGATGCTTGCCGCTATAGGCGGTGCCGTATACACCATCACTGTATATGCACTGGGCCATCCCATCAGTGGATACACCACCACCATGCTAGTGATGACAGGCAGCTTTTTCGGTGTTTTTGCCATATTGGCTATCATTTTAAAATATCTTTCTCTTTTGATAGAACTGGTATTCAGAAAGCAGCGCTATCTGATTGAGTCCATAGAAAAAATAAAATAGTTTTGTTTTTCATGCCTCTTGCAAATATAGCAAGGGGTATTTTTTCACGCAAATAGACCTCATGCATCCCTGCACGAGGTCTATTCATAATGTTGATATTTGCATCCCTGCTGTTGTTTCCATTAAAAGCCCCCATGCATCCCTGCACGGGGGAGTGATTAACACGGGGACTTTCTGCCTTGGCAACAAAGTCGGTGGGCACCGGCTTTGAGCCGGGATTGGCAGATATGTAGTTATGGGTTTTTAGGCCCAAACTTACGATACTATTGTAGCAACTGCAGTATTTGTTGTGGTTGTTGGTTGGCTTGTGCCAGCATAGCTTGTGCGGCTTGTGCCAAAACGTTGTTCTTGGTGTATTCCATCATTTCAGCGGCCATATCTACGTCACGTACACGGCTTTCAGCTGCTGTCATGTTTTCAGTAGTTACGCCAAGGTTGCTGATGGTGTAGTCCAAACGGTTTTGAAGTGCACCAAGGTTACCACGGTTTTCAGACACTTGCTCTATAGCTTGGTTGATGCTATCCAGTGCACGAGAAGCACTTTCTTGGTTAGCCATTGTGATGTTGTTGATGCCTAGACCCGAAGCAGACATGTCATCTACGCTAACTGTCAGTTTGTTGAAATCGTCTGCAGTGTCGCCCACTTGCATGGTCAAACCGTTGCCGGATGACGGTGCTAGTAGTCGGATGCCTTCGCCAGCTTGCCATTGTAGTGTCAGATTTGTCTTTTGGTTGATATCAGCTGCGATACGACGCATATCATCTGATGTAAAGGCTGTGGTGTCATCACTAGATACACGAATGATGTTTATGCCACGGTTCTCAAGCTCAGCAATTTGTGTTGCATACTCTGTGCCTGTTGCGTTTTCGTCTACCAAGATGAATTTTTCGCCGTTCACTTGGAATGTAGCAGTATCTTCGTTTGTGATGCCGCCGTTTACTTCAAACACCGAGAATGAACCTGTGTTCAAGCTACGAATCTCGTCTTGAGGTTTCACACTATTGGTAGTATCAGCTGCTAGCTCTGTAGGTGTACCATTGTTAACCGAGAATGCAAGGCCTGCTACTTGTGGAGAGTCTGTGCCGGGCTCACGATTAGTAAATGTCAAGCCATTAGTAGCATTTTTAGAAATGATAAAGTCATCATTCATTTTGCTCTTGCGGAATTGTGTTTCCAAAGCGTCGGCAAGTTCTGCATCTGTTACAGCACCATCAGTGCCTGTCAAGCGGAAAACTGTGCCATCGCTGGAGCCCACGATGCTCTTTTTGTCAGGGCTTAGGCTGAATGTTTCGGTGAAGCTATCGCCGTTGTTAAGGCTGACGGTGTAGCTAAATGTGTCGCCTGCGTCCCATGCGTCGGAAGCAATGCTGCCATCGGTATTCACTGAAGCAAAGTCATACTTACCGCCTACGGCTGCGGCTTCGGTCACTTTGATGCCACTTACGTCGATGTCACGAGGAGCCGAATCAGATAAACTACCGTCTAATAGCTGAATGCCGTTAAAGTTTGTAGCCTGAGAAATACGGTCGATTTCGTCTTTTAGTGCGGTTGTTTCTGCTTCAATTTTTGCTCTGTCAGACGCTTGGATGGTTCCGTTAGCACTTTGTGTTGCCAGCTCTACCATACGGTTCAGCATACCATGCACTTCTTGCAAAGCACCTTCTGCTGTTTGAATCAAAGACGAGCCGTCTTGTGCGTTCAAGATTGCACGGTCAAGACCGGTAATTTGAGCGCGCATTTTTTCAGAAATTGCTAAGCCTGCTGCGTCGTCGGCTGCGCGGTTGATACGATAGCCACTGGATAATTTTTCAAGGTTTTTGCTTAAAGAACCATTGTTGATGCCCAGTTGACGGTGCGCATTTAATGCCATAATGTTGTGTTGAATAATCATTTGTAATCCTCCCTAATGTTGTTACAAAAGGCGTCCGTGCCTTTTGTGCCCATGAAACTCTCCGTGCGAAAGTTTCGTTTTGTTGCTTACACTCTATACATCGCACTCTATTTGAAAAACTTAACCCTAAAATACCACTAATGTAATAACCTGCGGTTAAATTGTACCCAAATGTAGGTATTTTCCACTATTTCTTTCTTATTAATGCACATTTTTTATCATATCACCATAAAAAATATGTTTGCATAGCAGATAAACTCCTGCATTATTCCTTAAATAACATACCTTTATAATATATCATCTTTCTAAAATCACTTTATATTCTTCCTTATTATATAAGCACATAAAAAACCCCCGTGCATAAAGCACGGGGGAATCGCCGTTATTTTGATACGACCTAGTGGACCCTGGATCGAATCACATAGACAGCTTTGTATGAGTAAGTAATCAAGCTATTAAAAGCTTGTCCTCATGCAACGAGTCTAAAATTAGCCAAGCAGTTGCAACACTTGTTGTGGCTGTTGGTTCGCTTGTGCCAACATAGCTTGTGCAGCTTGAGAAAGAACGTTGTTCTTGGTGTATTCCATCATCTCAGCAGCCATGTCAACGTCGCGGATACGGCTTTCAGCAGCTGTCATGTTCTCTACTGTTACGCCGAGGTTGTTGATGGTGTACTCTAGACGGTTTTGTAATGCACCGAGGTTACCACGGTTTTCAGAAACTTTCTCGATAGCTGCGTTAATGCGTTCCAGTGCACGAGAAGCACTTTCTTGGCTAGACATTGTGATGTTGTTGATGCCTAGACCCGAAGCAGACATGTCGTCTACGCTAACAGTGATTTGGTTGAAATCTGCTGCTGTATCGCCTACTTGCATGGTCAGACCGTTACCTGCGCCGGGAGCGTCAAGTACGATACCAAAGTCTGCTTGTGCATTCAGGGACAAACCTGTTTTTTGGTTGATATCTGCAGCAATACGTGTCATGTCGTCAGCAGTCAAAGTAGCAGCATCAGACACACGAATGATGTTAATGCCACGGTTTTCAAGATCGGCTATAGCTTTAGCATAAGCTTCGGCATCGCCGGTAGCAGTACCATTTTCATCAACCAGCACAAACTTCGAACCGTTTATTTCAAATGTAGCAATGTCTTCGTTTGTGATGTTGTCGGTAACTTCAAATGCGATGAAAGATGCTGTAGCTAAAGCACGCACTTCATCTTTAGGTACTACGCTGGAAGTAGCCGTTGCAGGATCTGCTGTTGCCGATGCCACCAGCTCCGTGGGCACACCATTTTCAATAGAGTAGGAAATGCCTGTCACCTGTGGTGCGGCTGTGCCTGTTTCACGGTTGGTAAAGCTTAGTTCCCCACCGGTAGCTCCTTCAGAAATGATAAAGTCATCATTCAGGTTTGTTTTGCGGAACTGTGTTTCCAAAGCATCTGAAATTTCTTCTTCTGTAACAGCACCTGTGTCTGTAGCAAGCTTAAAGACTGTGCCGTCGCTTAGGCCAACAATGCTCTTTTTGTCTTCGCTCAGCATAAAGGTTTCGGTGAAGCTATCGCCGTTGTTCAAGCTGACAGTGTAGCTGAAAGTAGAGCCAGCTTCCCAATCTGTAGCATCAGCTGCAATACCTGCAGAGTTAAGATCTGCAAAGTGATATTTACCTGCAACAGCAGCTGTTTCTGTAACTTTGATACCGCTTACGTCGATATCTTTCGGAGAAGAATCAGACAAGCTGCCATCAAGAAGTTGAATGCCGTTAAAGTTTGTGGCCTGAGAAATACGGTCAATCTCGTCTTTCAGAGCAGTTGTTTCAGCTTCGATCTTAGCTCTGTCAGATGCTTGGATTGTGCCGTTAGCACTTTGTGTAGCAAGCTCTACCATACGGTTTAGCATGCTGTGCACTTCTTGCAAAGCACCCTCTGCAGTTTGAATCAAAGAAGCGCCGTCTTGTGCGTTCAAGATTGCACGGTCAAGACCGGTAATTTGAGCGCGCATTTTTTCGGAAATCGCCAAGCCTGCTGCGTCATCAGCTGCACGGTTGATACGATAACCACTGGACAGTTTTTCCAAGTTTTTGCTCAAACTTGTTTGGTTGATGCCCAGTTGACGATGAGAGTTCAACGCCATAATGTTGTGTTGAATGATCATTTAGTACTCCTCCCTAAATTTACTCTACCTAGCATCCTTACTAAGTAGATAGGAGACCTCGACCCGGGTGGCCGAAGCCTTCCCTTATTAATTAATTTATATGTTCATCTCCTCTGTGCAAACGGGCCCTGTCCACACGCAGAGAGTCCCACCACCTTAATAATATAAATAAGCTCACATAGTTCATGCCAACACTATTTATATTTTGTTTTTATACCACAAGACATAAATGTCTCAATGGCAATCTTGCATATGTTAAACAAACCCCAAATCGGGTCGGATAACCAAAATAAACATACGATACTTTTACTACAACAACTAAACGACTATATCTTTCGGCTAAAGCACGCACTGCGCCTATCGAAAGATACACTTGTCCCTTGTCGGCATATGCTA
>CAYIZZ010000061.1:0-811 GCA_964367945.1 uncultured Oscillospiraceae bacterium
ACATTAACTACACTGGACATGATGACAACTGTGAATAAGTAGCCAAAAATGATGGTGAGCTTTGCAAGTTTTCTACGTGTGCGAAATGTTGTAATAGATTCGCTTTCCTGTGTGGTGAAACCACAGCTTGTCAACATAGAGATGACTTGCAAACTTGATCTATCATATGTTAGACCGGTCAGGCGAAAAAGTACAGTAAATATCTCGATAATCAACATGTAAATTAAGATGAAAACGAAAAAGAGAGCTAAAGAAAAAGTGATTGTCATGGTATATCCACTCCATCCTTTTAACGAGCTGATGAAATTGCCAGATAGTGTAAAAGTAAACAATATATTGCTTGAAATATTGTGTGCAATATCGTTTATTTCCTTGATTTTCATCTGCTCAATGAAATATCTTACTCTTTACCTTAAAGTAATTATATCAAAGCAATAAAAATCACACAAGTGCTTTTGTATAGTGAAAGTGCACAATAAAAGCAAAAATAGCAATAGGGATAATCAAACATGTTAAAAGTAGGAGGAAAATACCTTAGAATATAGTACTTTGACTAATTGTTTTTGCGAGACATATAGCTAGCTATATTAGTCGTCATCACCGTCATCATCATCGTCGTCGTCGTCATAGTCATAGTCATCGTCGTAATCATCGTCATAATCATCGTCATAATCATCGTCGTAATCATCGTCATAATCATCGTCATAATCATCATCGTAGTCATCGTCGTACATATCATCCATATCGTCGTCCATGTCGTCGTCCATGTCGTCGTCCATGTCGTCGTCCATGTCGTCGTCCATGTCGTCGT
>CAYIZZ010000061.1:911-13419 GCA_964367945.1 uncultured Oscillospiraceae bacterium
CCATGTCGTCATCCATGTCGTCGTCCATGTCGTCATCCATGTCATCATCCATGTCGTCATCCATGTCGTCGTCCATGTCATCATCTATGTCCATAACAACAGCGCCGCTGATAGCATCGATATTAAAAGAGTAATCAACATCGGCTACTTCAAAGTCTATTTCGTATACCATAACACCGTTTTCGTACTCAAGATCGATATCGAGATCGGTTTGGGTACCGGGAACCACACCTGCTGCAGCTAAAGCAGCGTTTAGGGCGGCCTCTTGGCCAATATATGCGGCCTGGCTGGCATTTCCGCTGGTGATGATACCGGATGTCTGGTCTAAAATCAGATTCAGATCATTTATGGATAAAGCAGCTAATTGATTGAAAGTGTAGTTTGGATTTTGAGAAAGAATTTGCTCGATAAGTTGTGCTTTACCAAGAGAAATATCGTTCACATCTGCTTTAGATTGAAGGGCGTTATCTTGAGACACAGACTGGCTGATAACGGCTGCTTCGATACCACCTTGTAGTAGGGTGTCGTTTATGCCTTGGGTGAGGTTGGTTTGAAGAAGCAAAGCCTCGGCCTCGTCTTTGTTGTCGACACTAAGTAGGATACTGTTTGCTTCTTGTGTGATATATCCTTCGCGAAGCATGGCGCCTAAAATGGCATTTACTGCGATGGTAACATCACTGCCTTCAAGATTCATATCGCTGAGGATAACCTCGGCGTCCGAGTTTAATGCGTTTGCTGATACTACTTCATCTTTTTTGTTCACTTCTAAAGAAGTGCTGGGGTTTACGTCTAAAAGTACGGTACTTTTTATTGCGTAGTTTGAATCATAAAATACATATCCACTTATTCCTACAATTGCCAGAGTTGCAGCAGCAGCTATAGCACCTGCTATCCATTTTTTCATTGATTTCTTAGTAGTTGTCATCACCGTTACCTTGCCTTTCGTTTGTGTATCGCAATCGGCAAGGATGTCATCTAGCACATTTGGTGTTGCGTTTTTGAATGCAGTATATACTTTATCTTCTATGTGTTTATCGTTCATGACAATTCCTCTCCTTTCGCAATGTGATTTCTTAGTTTTTTTAAGGCTCTATGGTATTTTGAAAGCACGGTGGACAGGCTGATATCCAGCATTTTTGCAATCTCTCGGTGTTTGAATCCAGACACGGCATACAGTACCAAAATATTGCGTTCTTCATCAGATAGATGTTCAAAGCAGGCCGCCAGTACCATTTTATCTTCAACTTGCAGGTTTTCGTTGGCTGATAGAGCGCCTTGCCAGTCCTCCACTTCATTGTCGGCATATCGCTTTTGTGCACGTATTTTACCAAAGCACATATTCTTTGCAATGGTTAAAATCCAGGCCATAGGCTTGCCGGTGGTGGTGTAGGAGCCGGCAGAAGAATAAATACGTACAAAACAATCGTGTAAAACATCTTCTGCGTCCTGTGCATTTTTCAAAATAGAAAGAGCAAAGGCGTAAACCCCGGTGCTTGTCTCATCATATAAATCTGCAAGTGCCTCTTTATTTCCATTTGCTATTTCGAAAAGACACTTATCAAGATACAAGTTATCGGGCGCATTCTGCGTGCAGTCCTCTGCTGAGCTCAAACAAAGAAACAGCATGTTTTCACCTCTTTCGCTATATTAATGCACAAGTAGTGTGTTTTATTGCATTAAAATAAAATTATTTTTAAATTATTTTTTTGAACATGTTTAAATCAAAGACTTTTGTTAGTGTATCATATTTTTTCACACCTTAAAAGTAAAAGATTTTTTTATATGAATTTTAATATGTATATCGGGATTTATATATGGCAAAATAAAAACACAAGGAGAAAACCCTGTGTTTTGATGTATTGAAGCACAGCTTATAAAAATAGCTTAGAAAGATAAAGTGCAGAGTGCTTGAATATATCTACATCATCAGGGGTAGCCATCTCTAGAGAAACATATCTGTCATACGCAAAGTCTTTGATGGCATGATGTACATCACGTGGCTGTGGTGGTATGAGATATGGCTCGGAAATGTGAATATGGCTGATTAGAGACAAATCGCCGAAGATATCTGCAGGATTTTCTTCGTTGTTTACAATGGTGCCAAAGTCTATGTTCACTTTAAGGCCTGGATTTTTTATGCGTGCGCAATAGTCTAAGGCTTGCTTTGTGGTGTTGATAAAGTTTGTACCATATATTGAAGGGTTCGGCTCAAGTGCAATAAAGCACCCGTTTTTCTTTGCATATTCTGCCACACTGATGAAAAACTCGTCGGCATTTTCGGGTGTGTCATTTTCTGCCATGTTGCGGTTTTTGGGACATCCGAAAACTAAATTCTCACAGCCACCGGCCGCTGCAAAATCAATGGCGCGTTTTGTGTAGTCTATTAAAGAGTCGCGCTCATCACTGCTGAAAATATTTCCTGATACACCATACCAAATAGACTGCATGGAACATATGGTGAGTCCATAGTTTTTCTTTAGATCTTTTGCAAATACAGAAAAATCTTTGGCATGATCGTAAGGGTTTTCAGGGTATAAGCGTGTAGGCGCAATTTCAAGGCCTGAAAATCCATTTTGTGCCAAAAAATCATAAATGGAGGGCTCCGCATCCTTCGGAAAGCCGATGTTTGATACTGCAAGTTTCATAGTATGCTCCTTGTGTTGTGAAAGCTAGTCAGAACCGTCAGCATCTAAATAAACTGCACGTCCCGACAAAGAAAAATCAATGTTGTGTTTTTGCGCAAGATCCATGATTGCAAAATTCACCTGCTCACATATCCGCATATAATCCGGAAAATTCGGCAAGGCGGAATAGAAAATCACACGCACTTGTAACGAGGTAGGGTTCATATCAGCAAACCGCACAATAATAGTGTCGGGCGAGATATTCGGGTTTGTTTCCAGCATGGTTTGCACACTTTGGGTGAACTGCTTTATCTGGGTCGTGGTAGTGGTGTATGGCATACTAAGGGTGAAGTCGGCACGACGTTTTTCCATGGCGCTACTGGTGTTTGTAAGAGGGGAGTCCACTAGGCTTGAGTTTGGCATAACAGTAAGCCCACCAAGAGGTGTGCGGATTTTTGTGCTGCGAAGGCTGATATCCTCTACAGTGCCTTCTACACCGTCACAACTGATGAAGTCGCCTATTTCAAATGGTTTCTCCAAAACAAGCATCATGCCACCAAAAAAATTTGTAGCAGAGTCCTGAGCAGCGAGTGCAATGGTCAGTCCACCAAGGCCTAAACCTGCCACAATACCTTTAACATCGTATTGAAGCTCGCTTAGCACAATCATCACAGCAATTCCCACAACAATGACGGTGAAAACAGCAGACACAAACCGTGATAGGCTTTTGCCCATTTTTACATTCAAGTGCTTTCCGGCACTGCGCAAAATAAGCGAAGAAATGTCGCTGGAAGCGATAAGACCCCATGCAATGGCAACTACAATGGAAATGCGAATAACAGTGTAAAGATTATTTGGTGCATTGGTGATGGTGGTTTGTAAAAAAGCCGGCCAAGTATCAAATGAAAGCTGGTGGAATATCAAGATGAGGGCGATGCAAATACCACTGATTTTTAAAAGTAGTGAAAAGGGATGACGAAACCCTTTTAGTATATGTACCACCAAGGGATATTTATCCTCGTTTGTTTTCTTGATAAGAAAAGGCCAAATAACACGGAAAAGTAAGGATGAAAACAAAAAGAAAGATAAAAGCACTAAGATGGCAACACCTAAGGTTACCAAGATGTTTTGATGGTTATTCCAAAGGCTTGTGAAAAATTCTGTCATGATATTCTCCTTTGCGGTATAATCGGAGTAAAATATATTATTGCGGTGTCTCCATGCTTTGGATGTTGATTGTAGAAGTGTCGGTGCCATCGATGGTGCCGTAGTAGTGAATAAGGATGGGGCTACCGGGTTTAGTGTCTTCAAGGCCACTGGTGTCTACACCTTCGTATGAAAATACTAAAAATCGTCCATCGGAAAGCTCGACAGAAAACTCACCCATGGCGGCACTGTCAATGACTCCTTCCAAAGATTGCAAAGTGTTGCTTTCAGAGCCACTATTGTCTGAAGATGTATCAGAAGATACAGAAGAGGATGTGCCGGGTGTTGGGTCGGGCGTGCTGGAAATAAGCCCTGGTGGGGTGGATGGTGGCCCGTCGTATTGCAAAACAGAGGATACCTCGGTTTCTTCACTGTTGTTGCATCCTGCAAATATTAAAACACATAAAATACACGCCATACATATAGATAGTAGTTTTAACATGATAATCTCCATTTCCTGTTGAGAATTGAGTCCGAAACATAACTTGATAAAAGCTGTTTACACAAAAGCAGGTGTGACGCTGTCTATTACTCCGCCGCCTAAAACAAGCTCGTTCAAATAGAAAACGGCATGTTGGCCCGGGGCAGGAGCACGCTGTGGTGTATCAAACAACACGGTGAAAGTATCTTTATCGAAATGACAAGCTACCGGCTTTGCCATACTGCGAATTTTCACAAAAAGCTGAGAATTATCGTATAGTAATGGTGTGAATACATTGTCTGTCAGTTTTATTTCAGAAGAAAGCAGGCCTTCGGAATAACAAAGATGAACATCGCCGCTTTGCAGTATACTTTTCACAAACACCGGCTGACCCAAGGCGATGCCGAGGCCTTTGCGCTGGCCTATAGTGTAGTGTAGCACACCTTTGTGTGGGCCGAGATTTTCACCATCCGGTGAAATAAAGTTGCCTTGTAACGATTTAAAACCATGGTCTGCAATATATTGTGGATAGTCACCACTGGGTATAAAGCAAATTTCTTGGCTATCGGGTTTATCAGCGTTTGAAAGATGAAGGTCTGTGGCAATCTTGCGCACTTGTTGCTTTTCAAGCTCGCCTGCCGGAAGCACCAGCCTAGACAACACATCTTGAGAAAGGCGATATAGCATATAACTTTGATCCTTGGCAAGACTTTTAGCAGTGGAAACGTAGTAGCTGCCATCTTTTTGGGATACGCGTGCATAGTGGCCGGTGGCAACATGAAAAATGCCGGCATCGTCTGCGGCGCTGCATAAAGTGGCGAACTTAACCAAAGGATTGCACACAACACATGGGTTAGGCGTGCGGCCTACTGTGTAAGCAGTGCAAAAAGGGTTAACCACATGTTTTTCAAACTGCGGCTGGACATCTACAATTTTTAGCGGAACACAAAGCTCTTCTGCCACATTTTTTGCCTGGGCAGTCAAGTCGTCGTGGGCGGGAGAAAAACGTATAAAAAGTCCGAAAACTTCATAGCCTTGTTTTCGAAGTAGCTCGACACAAACGGAAGAGTCGACACCACCAGAAAAAGCTAATAATATTTTTTTATTATCCATCAGTCACCTTTTTGTGTTATGTTAATGCTCGATAGCACAAACAAATGTAAAGTTGGTTGGGTTTACAGCAGTCCGCTGTAGACTTCTGCTTTTGCTACGGCAAGCTTATCTGCACGCTCGTTTTCTGGGTGTCCTGCGTGTCCACGTATCCAGTGATACTCCATCTTATGGTGAGATGTGAGCTCTAAAAGCAAGTCCCACAAGTCAGAGTTTAGCGCAGGTTTACCGTCTTTTTTCTTCCAGCCGCGCTCTTTCCAGCCGGCGGCCCAGCCTTTTTGCAAGCCGTCTAAAAGATACTTGGAATCGCTGGTAGCTACTACAAAACAAGGCTCTTTCAGCTGGCGCAACGCAGATATCATTGCCAGCATCTCCATGCGGTTGTTTGTGGTTTCTTTTTCGCCACCTGAAATTTCTTTTTCAATATTTTGATAGCGCAAAATAGCGCCCCATCCACCCGGACCGGGATTGCCTTTGCAAGCACCGTCGGTAAAAATATCCACACGTTTCATGATAAAAATTCCTAACAATTTAAAAATATAAATTTGCCATGTGGCTGATTTTAGCCGGTGGCATTTAATGTGATATTTACAAGGCATATGTTTGATTAAAGGGTAGTGCCTATAAATTATAGTATACAAAAGCTTTATAAAAATGGCAACCTTGACAAAGCTTTGTGAAAAACGTACACTATATATATTATATGTATTTAAACGATTAATAGCTTGCACATTGTGGCGTTTTCTGTGAAGCAACTAAGTTATCACATCTTGAAATATACGCCCTTGTGTTTATTTTTATGTACAATATATAGAAAATTAAGTGATTTCTATGAGAGTTGAAACACTTTTTTATAAACAAAAAGAAATATCAAACAGCAAATGGCCTACCTAAAACAGGGGTAAGGTCAGGTTTTGTATTAAAAATGGAGGATTAAATGAACGAACAACAGAATAAAAAGCTTTCTTCGCCGACACGTGGTAAACGCCACAGTGGGCAGGTTTCAGGTACGCAAAATGCTGCGGGGCCTCAGTCTCGTGCCGCTAAAAGTAGGAACATGACGGGTAATGCCACGCGAAAACCTAGGGCACCTAGGGCAAAAGCTGCAACGCTAAAGATGTACCCTTTGGGTGGACTTGGTGAAATAGGCAAAAACATCACTGTGTATGAGTGTGCCGGTGATATGCTGGTGGTGGATTGTGGTGGATGTTTTCCGGAAAGTGATATGTATGGTATAGACCTTGTGATTCCGGACTTTACCTTTTTAGAGCAAAATCGCGAAAAGATACGTGGTATTGTTATTACACACGGCCATGAAGATCACATAGGGGCGCTTCCTTATTTGCTACGTGAGATTAATGTGCCTATTTATGGCACAAGACTTACCATGGGACTGATAGAAAATAAGCTAGAGGAACATGGGCTTTTGTCGTCCACACAGCGTCATAGAATTGTGCCACGCCAGACGGTAAAGCTGGGATGCTTTCAGGTTGATCCCATCAGTGTAAACCATAGTATACCCGATGCCGTGGCGTTTGCCATCACTTGCCCTGCAGGTGTAGTAATGCACACCGGCGACTGGAAGATAGACTATACCCCGGCGGGCGGAAAACCTTTTGATCTGGCAGCTTTTTCAGAGTATGGCGCAAAAGGAGTTTTGGCACTTGTCAGTGACTCGACAAACTCTGAAAGGCCCGGAAACTCCACATCAGAAAGTGTGGTAAATGCAGGGCTTGCGGCATTGTTTGCACGTGCTGAAAAGAAAAGGGTGATTGTGGCGACATTTGCCTCAAACCTATACCGTGTGCAGCTGCTGATAGACTTGGCGGTGAAGCATGGCCGAAAAGTAGCTATTTCAGGCCGCAGTATGATAAAAAACACACAAATGGCCATTGAGCTTGGGTATTTGCGTGCACCGGACGGCATACTGATAGACATAAACAAAACAGATAAAATGCCGCCGGAGCAAGTAACCATCATCACAACAGGAAGTCAGGGTGAAACCCTTAGTGCGTTGGCACGCATGGCCTCGAACAGTCACAGAAATGTGCATGTAGGCCGTGGAGACTTTATTATAATATCGGCAACACCTATTCCGGGTAACGAAAAGATGGTTACACGTGTTGTGAACAATCTTTTAAAATTGGGTGCTGATGTTATATATGAAAATATGTATGATGTACATGCCTCGGGGCATGCATGTCAAGAAGAACAAAAACTGATTATCAACTTGACACAGCCAAAGTACTTTTTGCCGGTACATGGCGAATATAAACATCTGAAACGTCACGCACAAACAGCGCAGGATATGGGGATATCCGAAAGCAATATACTAATACCCGACACAGGCGAGGGGATTTTACTCTCGGAAGATAAACTGGCTGTGATAGACGGTGTGCCGGCAGGCTCGGTGATGGTAGATGGGCTTGGTGTTGGCGATGTGGGCAGTGTGGTACTGCGTGATAGACGTCTTTTGTCGGAGGATGGCATTGTGGTGCTTGTGGCCACGGTGGATGTAAAAAAAGGAAAGCTTGTGTGTGAGCCTGAGATTTTCACCAGAGGCTTTGTATATGTCAGAGACTCTGAGGCGTTATTGGAAGAAACCAGAGCGGCTGTAGAAAAGGTGCTGAAAAAAATGCAAAAAGAGATGCACCGTGATGTGAATAGCATGAAAACCATGGTAAGGGAAACGGCGTCTAGCCTACTTTACCGTAAAACAAAGCGTAGCCCGATGATTTTGCCTGTCATTATGGAAGTGTGATATAGCTTTAAATATTAAGCTATATGCAATATTGCGGTGATGGCCTAAAAGGGGATAGACACATTGAAAAAAAACTTTTTTGCAACAGATAACTTGCTAGTGATGCTGGTGGCTGTGTGTATGGTCATGGGTGTTGCTTTAGCTGTGGCAAATCCGGCGTGGTTGTGGCTGGTTCTTGTTTTGATAGGTTTAGTTGTCTTGGCGGTGTTTTTATGCCTTAATCACATACGCAGGCTGGTGCGTCGAATATTATATGGAAGAGCAAAGGATGATGTCGGAAATGTATTGTCTGATGCTGTGCTGCCGTTGATGGCATTTTCTGAAAAGAAAATTATTTGGTATAACGAAGCTTTTCGTAATATAATTGGAAATGGCGATGATGAATTTTCTTCACCTGTAACAAAGTATGTGCCAAGCCTTGACAAAGATGTTGTTTGTACTGCTAAAGGTCAGGACATATTAATAGGCAAAAAAAGATATACTGTTTTAGGTAGCAATCTACAATCAAATGAAGATGTGTGTATCGTTATATTTGTGGAAGACACTTTGGTGAAAACACAGGCGGAAGAATATCTTGCCAGCAGGCCGGCAGTGCTTTATTTTACTATAGATACATATGATGAAGTGCTGAAAGGCCTGCAGGAAAGTGAACGTGCTAAAATTGTGTCTGAGATAGACCTTGCGCTGGAAGCTTTTGTGGCGAAAAGTTCAGGTTTTTTACGGCGGGTGTCCACGGCACGATATATGGCAGTGGTGGAAGAGCGTCATATAAAAAAAATGATGGAATCCAGATTTGATATATTGGACAAGGTGCGTAAAATTGACAGGGTAAGCTCACTTGTTACAATGTCGATTGGTGTAGGGCGTGGAGCTGCCAGCTTGCACGAGTGTGAATCATTGGCCTCGCAAGCGCTAGATATGGCGCTTGGACGTGGTGGTGATCAGGTGGCGGTGAAAAGTCCTGATGGGTATGAGTTTTATGGTGGTGTGATGCGCAGTGTGGAAAAACGCACACGTGTGAAAAGTCGCCTGATGGCCAAAGCCATGAAGGACTTGATGCAGCAATATGATAGAGTGCTTGTTATGGGGCATCAAAATTCCGATATGGATAGTGTAGGCGCCATGGTTGGTATGTGGCGGTTTTGTCGCATGTGTAATGTAGCGGCGGCCATGGTGATAGACAAGAAAAAAACTATGGCAGGCACCTTGCTTGATATGCTTTTAGAAAATGGGTACGATGAAGATATCTTGATGCCACAAGAGGCTTTGGCGCTGGTGGGATCTACTACGTTGGTAGTGATAGTGGACACTCATATACATTATCTTTTGGAAAGCGAGCAGATATATCGTTCTTGTGGTGGGGTTATTGTGATTGATCATCACAGGAAGATGGTGGGACATATTGACAACGCTACTATTTTTTATCATGAGCCGTACGCCTCCAGTGCCAGCGAGCTTGTCAGTGAGCTTTTACAGTATGTGGATGGTGAAAAAGACGAAAAACTTACAGCAATAGAAGCTCAGGCGCTTTTGGCCGGGATTATGCTGGACACAAGGATATTTTCTTTGCATGTAGGCGTGCGTACCTTTGAGGCGGCAGCGTGGCTGCGACGCTTTGGCGCGCAAACGTCTGAGACAAAAAAACTGTTTTCTACCAGTATGAACGAATATATGTATCGAAGTCATCTTGTTTCAGAAGCCAAAATATACGCAGGGTGTGCTGTGTCGCTTAGCGATAAAGTGCCGTTCAGCTGTGATGTTGTGGCACCACAAGCGGCAAATGAACTTTTGGGAATTACCGGAGTTTTGGCAAGTTTTGTGGGTATTGAAGAAGATGGCACAGTGCGCATTTCAGCGCGAAGTATGGGTGAGGTAAATGTGCAGCTGGTGATGGAAAAGATAGGCGGCGGCGGACATTTAACTATGGCAGGAACACAGCTGAACAATGTGAGCCTTGAAAAAGCAGAAGAAATGCTTCAAGGCGCTATCACAGACTATATGGAAGAAAAAACAGAAAAACCGGAAGAAAATCAAAAGGTGACAAAAGTAAAAGGAGGGGTTTGATGAAAGTAGTATTGAGAGAAGATGTAAAAAACATCGGTAAGAAAGATGAGATGCATAATGTGAGTGATGGATATGCACGTAATTTTTTGATTCCACGTGGTTTGGCAGTTGAGGCGGACGCTGCGGCGGTGAACCAAGTGAAAACAAAAGAAGCGGCTAAGGCCCACCACAAAAAAGAGGTAGAAGACGCAGCCAGAGCCATTGCCGATAAGCTACAAGACCGTACAGTGGTGATAAAGGCTAAGGGCGGCCAAAGTGGCAGGCTTTTTGGTGCGGTGACACAAAAAGATATCGCTGAAACTTTAAAAAATGAAGGCATAGAAGTGGATAAAAGAAAGCTGTCTTTGCAAGTGCGCGAGATTAAAGATTTCGGTAGCTATACTGTAGAGGCTAAAATAGCCGCAGGCATCAGTGCTACATTTACAGTGCAAGTGACAGAACAAGACTAAGATAGTATATGTGAGTGGGTAGCTTATAATACTCATCAAAGAAAACGATAAAAGAGGGATTTTTATGGCGGCGGATATTGGACTTACACTGGATAACTTGGGCATAGAACTGCCGCACAGTGTGCAGGCGGAACAAAGTGTGCTGGGTGCAGTGTTGCTGGATCCGTCCGGCTTTTCTTTGGTTATCAGTCGCTTGCGTCAAGAGATGTTCTATGTGCGTCAAAATCAGGCGGTTTTTGCCGAAATGATGCTACTGATGACAAACTCTATGCCACTGGATGTGGTGGTACTGGCAGATAAGCTATCTGCAAACGAGGCTTTTTCACAGCCGGGCAGTGCCAGACAATATTTGGCAGAGATAGCAAGCACTGTGCCGAGCTTGTCAAACCTTGCAAATTATATTGATATAGTAGAAGAAAAATTTGTAAAGCGTCAGTTGATGGAGCTGTCTCAAGAAACACTGCAGCAAGTAAATGAGGATTTAGAGTCTAAAGTGATGCTGGAAGCAGCAGAGCAAAGGCTGTATGAAATACGTACAGGCAAGCAAGCACAAAACGTGCAACTACTGCGTGATGCTATCATTTCGGTGATGAGCCATTTGCAACTGCTGGATGGACCGGATAAAGATCAATACCTTGGTATTCCCACAGGGTTTTCATATCTTGATAAGGTTCTTACCGGGTTTGGCAAGGGCGATCTTATTATATTGGCGTCAAGGCCTGGTATGGGTAAAACTAGTTTTTCACTAAACATTGCGCAAAACATAGCAAAAAAAGATATATCTGTGCTGTTTTTTAGCTTGGAAATGAGTAAAGAACAGCTTGCGGGTAGGATGCTTTCAGCGGCTACCGAAATAGACAGCCGTCAGTTCAGGACGGGTATTGAAAACCCGAGCAGCTGGGAAAAACTGGCAATGGCCAGCGAAACAATGGGAACTATGCCTATTTATCTTGATGATACTGCAAACATTACCATTGCCGAGATGAAATCAAAACTGCGCCAGATAAACCAGGATGCTGTAAAAAGCGGAAAAAAACGGGTGGGTCTGGTGGTTATTGACTACCTTCAGCTGATGAGTAGTGGCAGTCGTAACGAAAACCGTGTGCAGGAAATCAGTGCAATCACACGTAGCCTAAAGGTGATGGCAAAGGACTTGGGATTACCGGTGTTGGTGATGAGCCAGCTGTCACGTAGCACAGAAAAAGGCAGGGCAGACCATCGTCCACAGCTGTCCGACTTGCGTGACTCAGGCTCTATCGAGCAGGATGCTGATGTGGTTATGTTTTTATATCGTGAAGCGTATTATAACGATAATCCTGATGCAAACGATGTGGCACAGTGTATTGTGGCAAAAAACCGCCATGGTGAAACAGCCAGCGTAAATCTTGTGTGGGATGGTGCGCATACTCGCTATAGAGATTGGTCGCCTGAAAGAGATGGACCGGTTTATTGATAGGCGCAGACCGGTAATATACAGCGTGTACTAGTTTAGCTAGACCGGGTTTTAGACTGTGGTTGAACTGTAAAAGATGCTTTTAATAAGAATGGTGTGCCTGAGTTTTGCACAAAAACAGGGTGAACGCAATGGAACACAAGGCAAAGGAGCTTTTTGAAAAGCTGATACATAAGGGAGACGACGTCATCGTGGCTCTGTCCGGAGGGGCAGATTCGGTGGCGCTGTTTCATTTTTTACTGAGCAAAAAAGATGAAATGGATCTAGAGGTTTCGGCGGCACACTTCGAGCATGGCTGGCGTGAAGAAACATCAAAACAAGATGCCGATTTTGTCGAAGAGTTATGCGAATATCATGATGCAACATTTTTTATAGAACATGGCGATATGCAAAACAAAGAAAAACCAAAAGGCGAAAGTT
>CAYIZZ010000062.1:0-12966 GCA_964367945.1 uncultured Oscillospiraceae bacterium
CGGGCACAAACTCTACAGGGAACATTACATATAACCAAAATATCACCGTGACAGCAGCGCAGGGTGGCGAGCTTGATTGTGGCGTTGTCGACATCGGGTCAAATACATTCACCCTGCAAAGCGGAACCGTGCGTGCGTCGGGTGATCCGGGCATCGGCAGCGGTGTAATTACTGCCAGTCCTATAAACATTAACGGCGGAGAGATATCTTCTGCGGCGGCTATGCTTGCTCATGCATTTAGCGAACTCCCCACCATAACACCGTCTGTAGCAGGCACAGAAGTGATAGTTATGGCAGGCGCAACTCCAGCATCTGTCGGTCAGCTACCAACGCCCCTTCCCACCTCGTACCATACAAACATGTATGTGCACATACAATTGGTGCCGCCGCCACCAACCCCAACCCCGACACCGACACCGGCACCGGCTACCACACAAACCACCGAGCAGACTGTGGTGAGTACCCCACACATAGCACCACTGACAGGTGTGTATGAATAATCTTGCGAATTAGTAATAACCCATGGCAAAGTAAGTAAAAAACAAAGTGAAAATCGGCTTGTATTGTAACACGAAGTTACATGTGAGCCGATTTTTTTATGTGTTTACTATCCGTTTTATTGGACATGTGGTGCGATAGAATATAAGTACAATAAGTATTCACCAGTTTCATTCTTTCGGATTCAGTTGCTTGCCCAGCTCGATATCCCTTTGCATGCGTGCATTGATTTTTTGGGCTTCGGATGTTGTCGCTTTTTGAAAGTAGTTCGGATACAGATAAAGTAGCGTCGCAATATATGAAGCGTAAATAGCTATAATAGGTCATGCATAAAAAGACACCGGAACTCAAGTCCGATGTCTGATTGGGTGCAGCCTCAGGCTGCTGTGTGATTACATATCGATAAAGCTATCACAATTTTCAATTCACATGAAAAGTAAAAAATGACACTGAATTCAACTTGTTTGAACTCAGTGTCACACTGTGTGTCATATAAAATAACTATCTGAAATTTAATTACTCCATATTGTCATGAAAACTGCTATATGGCACCATCATAACAAGTTCATCGTCTACTGTATAGTAGTAATAAGTGTTTATCATATAAGATACTGCTGAGGAATAAAACTCTTCAAAAGTTAATTGTTTAAGCTCGCCTGTTTCGTGGTCTAAAATAAAAACAATAAATTCTTTCGCTTGTTCTTCACTTAAAATAAATTGCACTTTATCTTCATCGTCACTATTTTGGAAGTTTCCCGCAGGCTCAACAGGCATATCGTAAGGATCTAAAAGGAAGCTATATCCCTCATCTTCTGCCGATAGTGCATGAGCTACAGCAGGGAAAACATTTATATTTTCTCGTGCCATCACTTCATTTATTACAGTCTCGTATGAGTTAGCCCCTTCTTCATCTGTAGGCCCTTCATCTGCGATGTCTTCCTGTGACTGTGACTGTGACACAGGCTCATCCTCAGTTTGTGTTGTGCAGGCCACTAAAAATACAAGTAAAACAGCGATTAATAATAATATTGATACGATTTTTTTTATATAAAATTACCTTTCTTATAAATAATAGCATTTGTTTTGCTAAACTTAAACACAAAAAACGCTGAACTCAAAATTTTGGGTCCAGCGTCTCATTGCCTACCTTGGTTAAAATAGCTGTATATAGGGTTATGCTCATTTTATTCAGGACTATAATATGTTTCAAATCCATTATTGATAATTTGTCTATTTCTTTTCACTTGAAATATAATCAACACTATATTTAAAAAATCAACACAAGAACCACCTGCGTTAATTAAAAACAGCAAAAATGTATATCCATTGAGAAAACCAAATAAATATGCAATTGGTAATGGCAATAACGAAAGTATAACAAATGGCATACAAGATACAATAATAAATCGTCCTTTTTTCATTGGTTCATAAGTATAGACAAATCCAAATATTCCGTTGAATCCCCAAAATGTTTTATTAGATGTTAAAACATTTGGAATAAATGCCCCATGAATAAACTCGTGCAAAATCATATAAACAAAAAGAGCCACAATAAATACTACTGTATTAACATCAAGTTTAATGCCAAAAGAAATTGCATCGCCTGTGAATACACTAAATATTTTTGGATTTAAAAAATATCCGAAAAAAATAATAATTGCACATAAAATAATTACAAAAGGATATGAAAATAAAATTGCAAGGGGCAAATTTTTAGGTTCCTTTATTTTTGTCCATCCTTCGTTTTCAAGTTTTTCTTTTAATTTCAAATCTGTCTTAGGAAGTTGTTTTACATATTTCACAATTGACTCCATTCATTATATAAATAATCTTCAATTTCTTGTGATTTTAAAATATGATAAAACCCCTTGGACTTTTAATCCAAGGAGTTTTATGGCGGAGAAGGTGGGATTCGAACCCACGTGCCCGGTTAAGGACAAAACGATTTCGAATCGTTCTCGTTATGACCACTTCGATACTTCTCCGTGTATAAATATTCAGTTTAGCGTTTTCGAGCTCTGGGACAACTATCTGGGTTTAAAGAAACAGCATTGAAATGTTTGAGCTCATGAATGAATAAAACTACGAATACTCTACATAAATTTGTGTGTACTTAAAAATGAAAATCAATACGCATATTATCATAACATGATTATGCGATAATGTAAATAATTTATAAGAAAAGAATGATATTATTTTATAAAAATATAACCCGTTCAGCATAGCTTCGCCATACTGAACGGGTGAAATCAAAAACTATTTACGAGGATTTTTAATAGCAGCTTGTGCAGCGGCTAGACGTGCAATGGGTACACGGAAAGGTGAGCAAGAAACATAATCAAGACCAACACTATGGAAAAATTCTACCGAAGTAGGATCGCCACCATGTTCACCACAAACACCTAAGTGCAAATGTTCGTTTCCTTTGCGGCCAAGCTGTGCGGCCATCTCGACTAGCTTACCAACGCCTTTTGTATCCACATGGGCAAATGGATCACTTTCGTATACCTTGTTTTCGTAGTAGAAATCAAGGAACTTGCCGGCATCGTCGCGAGAGAAACCGAATGTCATCTGTGTGAGGTCGTTTGTGCCAAAGCTGAAGAAATCAGCTTCTTTTGCGATTTCGTCTGCAATGAAAGCAGCACGAGGAATCTCTATCATGGTGCCGACTTCATACTTCATGCTACTACCTGCAGCAGCAATAAGGGCATCAGCGGTTTCCACAACATATTTTTTAACAAACAAGAATTCTTTCACTTCGCCAACCAGCGGAATCATGATTTGCGGAACGATTGTGGTTCCTGTTTTCTTTTCTATAGCCAAAGCGGCCTTGATAACAGCAGTGGTCTGCATTTCTGCTATTTCCGGATATGCTACAGACAAACGCACACCGCGATGGCCCATCATTGGGTTGAACTCATGCAAAGAATCAATCACGTTGTTAAGATGCTCTACAGTAAGGCCAAGCTCGTCTGCAATTTCTTTGATATCAGCGGCATCAGTAGGCAAGAATTCATGCAAAGGTGGATCGAGATAACGGATAACAACAGGACGCTGGCCCATCACCTCAAAGATACCTTCAAAATCACTTTGCTGATACGGTAAAAGCTTGTTCAGTGCTTTTTTGCGTGCGTCTATGTCGCGTGCCACAATCATTTCACGCATAGCTTTGATGCGATCAGCCTCAAAGAACATATGCTCGGTACGGCAAAGGCCGATACCTTGGCTACCAAAGTCAGAGCCTTGTTTTGCATCGTTTGGATTATCGGCGTTGGCGTATACTTCCATTTGACGAGCATCATCAGCCCATTTCATCAGCCTGTCGAAATCGCCACCGATGGAAGCCTCTACAGTAGGAACAGCTTCGCCGTAAACAGTGCCGGCACTACCGTCAAGTGATATGAAATCACCTTCTGTTTTGACAACATCGCCAATGGTGAATTGCTTTTTATCGTAATCCACAATCATGTCACCCAAACCACATACACAGCAAGTGCCCATGCCACGAGCTACCACAGCTGCATGGCTGGTCATACCGCCACGAGATGTAAGGATACCTTGTGCCACAGCCATGCCTTCAATGTCTTCGGGAGAGGTTTCAAGGCGAACCAAAACCACTTTCTTACCTTCATCATGCCATTTTACTGCATCTTCGGCCGAGAACACTACCTGACCACAAGCGGCGCCCGGTGAAGCAGCAAGGCCTTTTCCGATAGAATTAGCAGATTTTAAAGCGGCCGGATCAAACTGTGGATGTAGTAAGCTATCAAGCTGTTTTGGTTCCACACGAAGCACTGCTTCTTTTTCGTCTATCATGCCCTCGTCCACCAAGTCTACAGCTACTTTAAGTGCGGCGGCAGCAGTACGTTTACCACTACGTGTTTGCAGCATATATAGCTCGCCATCTTCAATGGTAAACTCCATGTCTTGCATGTCTTTATAATGTGCTTCTAAGTTATTTGCGATAGTTTGGAATTTGTCAAACACAGCCGGCATTTGGTTTGCAAGCTCAGAAATAGGCAGCGGTGTGCGGATACCTGCCACAACGTCTTCGCCTTGAGCGTTGATGAGATATTCACCAAACAGTGCTTTTTCGCCTGTGGCGGGATTGCGGGTAAATGCTACGCCTGTGCCACTATTGTCGCCAGAGTTGCCGAATACCATGCTCTGCACGTTTACAGCGGTGCCCCAGTCATACGGGATTTCGTTCATGCGACGATATGCGTTTGCACGGGGATTGTCCCAGCTGCGGAATACGGCACGAACAGCCTCGATAAGTTGTTCTTTTGCGTCTTTAGGGAACTCTTTGCCTTGGTTTGCAAGATAGCGCGCTTTGAACTGAGTTACCAAATCTTTTAAGTCTTCGGCTGTAAGTTCGGTATCCAGCGTCACACCTTTTTTCTCTTTGCATTCATCAATTAGCTTTTCATATTCAGTTTTTGGTTGCTCCATAACAACATCGCTGAACATCTGAATGAAACGACGATAGCTGTCATATGCGAAACGTGGATTGCCTGTTTTTGCAGCAAGGCCTTCCACCACTTCATCATTAAGACCAAGGTTCAAGATAGTGTCCATCATGCCGGGCATAGATGCACGCGAGCCTGAACGCACAGAAACCAAAAGTGGATTTTCTTTGTCGCCAAATTTTTTACCGGTTATGCCTTCTAATTTCGCAATATTAGAGAAAATCTCATCTTTAATTGCTTCGGCAATTTGCTTGCCATCATCATAGTAACGTGTGCAAGCTTCGGTGGTGACCGTGAAACCTTGAGGAACAGGTAAACCTACGTTGACCATTTCGGCCAAGTTGGCGCCTTTTCCACCCAGAAGGTTACGCATTTCTCTGTTACCTTCATCGAACAAATATACATATTTCACACTCAAACTGTATACCTCCGTTTCAATTTTTGATGTGCCAGTTTCAAAGTGAAACATAACACAAAAGGATAGCCTTATCTAATGACATTATTAGTATATCAAAATATGAAAAAATTTGCTAGAGAAATATCATTATATTTATAATTAGTTAATGATACTCACAGGTGTATGTTTTAAAACTATTAATTAAGAGATGATATTGCGTGACAAAAATGGATTTTTCATGCATTTTTTCGTAAAATTTAGTATTTTCTATTGCAAAAATCATATAAAGGAGTAGACTATAAATTGAAAGATATGTAAACATTAAGATGTTAATAATGAGGATATGGGGGAAAAGATGAACCTACATGGTAAGGACATCAAAATATTTTCCGGCAACTCAAACAAAGCACTGGCAAGCGCTATGGCGGATAGTTTGGGTATTCCTATAGGTAAAAGTGAAGTAAAACTGTTTTCAGATGGTGAAATACAAGTTGAAATAATGGAAACCGTGCGTGGAAGTGATGTTTTTGTGGTGCAGAGTACATCTTCGCCGGTGAACCGAAACTTGATGGAATTGCTGATTATGATCGATGCGTTTAGGCGTGCATCAGCAGGGCGAATTACGGCTGTTATCCCATATTACGGCTATGCAAGGCAAGATAGAAAAAGCAAGGCACGTGATCCTATTACAGCAAAGTTGGTAGCTGATCTGATTAGTAAAGCAGGTGCAGACCGTGTGTTGACTATGGATTTGCATGCGCCACAAATTCAAGGTTTTTTTGATGTTCCTGTGGATCACATGGTGGGTATGCCTATTTTGGCACCTTATTATGAGCGTAAAGTGCGCAGTGATCCCGACTACAAGGAAAAAATGGTGGTGATGAGCCCGGATCTTGGTAGCGTGAATCGTGCACGTGCATTTGCCGAGCGGCTGGATGTGCCGCTGACTATTGTGGACAAGCGCCGTCCGAAACCTAATCAAAGCAAAGTGATGAATATTATTGGCGACATACAAGGAAAACATGTGCTGATAATAGACGACATGATAGATACTGCAGGCACATTAACAGGCAGCGCAGAGGCAGTGATGCAAAGAGGTGCAGAGAGTGTGTCTTGCTGCGCCACACATGCGGTGTTGTCGGGTCCGGCACTGGAACGTTTAGAAAATTCGTGTTTAAAACAAGTGGTTTTGCTGGACACTATTCATGTGCCACCGGAAAAACGCCTGAAGAAAATGAAGTTTTTGTCGTGTTCTTCCATTATGGCAGAGGCTATTGCAAGGATTTATTCCGAAAAGCCGGTTTCAACACTTTTTGATTAATTCGGTTTTATTAGAAAATAAGGTAGAAAGAGTAATATATGTTTTTTAGACGTAAAAAAACAGGGATAGAATGGATAATTGCAGGGCTGGGAAATCCCGGAAAAAAATATGACGGCACAAGACATAACGTGGGATTTTGTGCATTGGATTTTTTGGCGGCAAAAGAAAATATAACAGTGAAAAAGTCGCGGTTTCAGGCTCTTTGTGGCGAGGGTATCGTCGCAGGCGAAAAAGTGATGCTATTAAAACCACAGACATTTATGAACCTTTCAGGCACCAGCATAGTGAAAGCGGCGGACTATTATGATGTTTCGCCACAAAATGTGATTGTGCTGTGTGATGATGTCACACTGGATCCGGGGATATTGCGTATTCGCACAGAGGGAAGCCATGGCGGACATAACGGCCTGAAGAGTATTAATACATTTATTGGTACAGAATATATGCGTGTACGCATAGGCGTGGGTAAAAAGCCACACCCTGACTATGATATGGCAGACTGGGTGCTGGGAAAGCTGAGCGGCAACGACGAAAAAATGATAAAAGAACGATATGAAGATATTATTGGTGCGCTGGAATGCCTGATTAAAGGCGATGCTCAGCAGGCGATGAGCAGATATAATGGTGCGAAAAAGTAGATAGTTAACAACATGAACTAAATAGTTAAATAGATTAACTAAATGATATATAGTGATGTATTAGTATAAATAGGTGTGTTGCCGCAGAGACTTGATTTTTTGCGGTAGTGCGCCTTATTACTGATTTTAATTAATGGTATAAACCATGTGAAAAGATAGGAATAATATGTTTACAAAAGCTATCAAAAGAACACCTGAATATAAAAGGCTGCTGGCTGCAGTGGAAAAAAACCAAAGCGGAGCAGCCTTGTTTGGCATGCCGCCTGCGGCAAGAGCGACGGTGCTGTGTGCGCTGTGTGAAGATACAGGCAGGCAAGCGCTGGTGGTGAGCGCAGGTGAGGCTGAGGCTACCAGATTTGCAGCAGATGTTGCCACATTGGGGCAGAGCAGTGCTATTTTTCCGCCAAGAGATTTTGTGATGCACAATGTGGAAGGGCGTAGCCGTGAATATGAGTATAGACGTCTTGACACGCTGGGAAAGTTGGTGGGTGGCAGGGCAAATGTGGTGACTGCAAGCATAGAAGCGGTGTTGCAACACACTATTCCGAAAACAGAGTTTGTAGCAGGAACCATGACGCTGAAGCCGGGCATGTCACTGCCTCAAAACAAGCTGATGGACGCACTTTTTGCCGCGGGATATACACGGCGTAGTCAGGTGGAGGGACCGGGGCAGTTTGCGGTGCGTGGTGATATTGTGGATATATATGCTCCGGATATGGAGTTTCCGGCCAGGCTGGAATATTGGGGCGATGAGATTGAAAGCATTAATAGTTTTGATTTGATTAGTCAACGCAGAGAGCAGATACTGAAAAAAGTGTATCTGTCACCGGCGCGTGAAGTGATTTTTGGTAGGACAAAAGAAACGGCAGAGATATTGCGTCAAAAGCTGGCACAACAAAAAGGTGAGGCTAAAAAACAGCTGCAAGAAGTAATGAAGGATGATTTATTGGCGCTGGATGCCGATGTGATGCCGCAAGGAATGGATAGATATATATCACTTAGGTATGAAGTGCCTGGGAATATTTTGGAATATTTCCAAAATCCTATTGTGATAATAGAAGAACTGAGTGCCGTAAAAGAAGAAGCTGAAAGTGCGATGTTTCGTGCAAAGGAAGAGCAGACGGCATTGTTGGAAGAAGGGATTTTGTCAGGCGTACTTGTGGATTTTTATGATGAATTGCCGATGTTTTTTCACAAGATTCAAAAAATGTCGGTAGTATATGCAGAAAACTTTGCCCGCAGCATGCCGGATGTGAATATAAGTGAAACAGTAAACATGACAGCGCACGCATTGCCGCCATGGCCGGGTAGTATTTCGGCCTTGCTTGAAGAAGTGCGCCCGATGACACACCAGAAATATTTTGTGGTGGTGCTGACTGGTACAAAGCGTGCCGCTGCCGCATTGGCGCGTGACTTGGAAGCAGAGGGCGTGCGTGCTGTGGTGGCGAAAGATGCAAGCGAGCATAAACCGGTACCGGGCATGGTGGTGGTATCAGCCGGGCACACATCGGCGGGGTGGGAATGTCCCGACGCAAAGTTTGCTTTGTTTACTTCACGTAAGCAAGATGTTTTAATGAACAAAACAAAAAAGAAAAAACATAAGGGACTGGCCAGCTTATCTGACATAAAGCCCGGAGATTTTGTGGTGCATCAAAGGCATGGCATAGGCAAATATGTGGGCATAGAACGTCTTGATATGCACGGTGTGGTGAAAGATTATCTGGAAGTAAGCTACGATAAATCTGATACGTTGTATGTGCCGGTAACCCAGCTGGATATGCTGAGCAGATACACAGCTCCGGGCGATAACGAGCGCATAAAGTTATCAAAACTGGGTGGAGAGCAGTGGACAAAAACAAAAGCTCGTGTGAAAAAAGCCACCGAGGAAATGGCGAAAGATTTGATAGAGCTATATGCCAAGCGTAGGCATGCCGAGGGGTATGCTTTCCCACAAGATGGTGACTGGCAACGTGATTTTGAGACACGATTTGAATATGATGAGACGGATGATCAATTGTTTTGTGCATCGGAAATCAAAAAAGATATGGAAAGAGGCAGCCCGATGGACCGGCTTTTGGCCGGAGATGTGGGTGTGGGTAAAACCGAGGTGGCGCTGCGTGCGGCATTTAAGTGTGTGATGGGTGGAAAACAATGTGCGATATTGGTACCTACCACTATCTTGGCGTGGCAGCATTATAATACTCTGCTTTCTCGAATGGAAGCATTTCCGGTGAAAATCGAGATGTTATCACGGTTTCGTACACCAAAACAGATAAAAGAAACGGTGAGAGGCCTTAATGAAGGAACGGTAGACATTGTGGTGGGGACACATCGCCTACTACAAAAAGACATAAAGTTTAAAGATTTGGGGCTTTTGATTGTAGATGAAGAGCAAAGGTTCGGAGTGAAACACAAAGAAAAGCTGAAAGAAACATTTTTAAGTGTGGACACTTTGACGCTTTCTGCCACGCCGATTCCACGGACGCTAAACATGGCAATGAGTGGAATCAGAGACTTATCCAGTATCGAGGCACCGCCGACAGAGCGTCAGCCGGTGGAAACTTATGTTATGGAATACGATGTGAATATTTTGGCCTCGGCAATTAAAAAAGAGCTGGCACGTTCGGGTCAGGTGTACTATCTGCACAACCGTGTAGATACCATAGAAGTAGCGGCGCAAAAGCTTAAAAATATGGTACCTACGGCAAATATTGCAGTGGCTCACGGAAGAATGAGTGAAGAGGAACTGTCTCGTGTTTGGCAAGGCCTAATTAACGCTGAGGTGGATATTTTGGTGTGTACTACGCTGATAGAAACCGGGGTAGATGTGCGCAACGTAAACACATTGATTATCGAAAACGCTGATCGCATGGGATTGGCACAGCTGTATCAAATCAGAGGACGAGTGGGCCGAAGCAGTAGAAAAGCTTATGCATATTTTACGTTTCATCGAAACAAAGTGCTTAGTGATATAGCATCGAAGCGTCTTTCGGCAATCAGAGAATTTACAGCATTCGGCAGTGGGTTCCGCATTGCTATGCGAGACTTGCAAATTCGTGGTGCAGGAAATCTTTTGGGACAAAGTCAAAGCGGGCACATGGAAGCAGTGGGGTATGACCTATACGTGAAAATGCTGAACCAAGCAGTGGCCACGGCCAAAGGCGAAAAACCGGCAACAGATAAGACAGAAAGTATCATTGATATCACAGTGGATGCATATATTTCGGAAAAATATGTGCAAACACCGGCTGCTCGTATAGAAGCATATAAGCGTATTGCGGCCATTCAAACCGAGGAAGATGCCGCAGATGTTCTGGAAGAACTGAAAGATAGGTATGGCCCGGTGGCAGACGCTGCAAAAGGCCTGGTAGATATCAGCCTATTGAGGATGGTTTGTGCCGAACTTGGGATTTATGAAGTTACACAGAAAAAAGACACAATTGTGCTGTATTCAGATAACCTGACTAAGGAAAACATACGTCCGTTGTTACGCGCAGGAAAACTGAAAGCATTATTTAATGCGGCACCAAAACCATATCTAGCGGTGGACATTATAGGAAATCAAAGGCCACTGGATGTACTAAAAGAAACAGTAGATATAATAAAAGAAATGCAAGAAGAAGTGAATACTAAGTAAAAACCTGTTGAAAAGTACATTGTTAATAATAGTAATAGTTACTATTTTGGTCGAATTGGATAAGAGCAATAAAAAAACCTTTGTCAAAAGATGACAAAGGGGCTTTTTTATATACAATATATACAATTAATTGAGTAAAGACAAAAACTAAAAACTTTTTGTTGAAAGTGTTAAATAATATTAAGACTGGAGAGAGGTTCGGGCTTGGCGAAGTGGTAACCTTGTGAAAACTGGATATCGTTGTATAAAACAATATCTTGTATAGCGGCGTCTTCCACAAATTCTGCTGTAACATCTGATCCTATCAGCCTGGCCATATAGCAAATGGAGTTAAGGATGATTTTACTCTCATCATTTTTTGTTAGGTTCTTAATAATATCGCCATCTATTTTAATAATGTCAGGCTTTAGCGATATAATAGAAGTGTATGTGGCAAAACCTACACCAAAATCATCTATCGCAATTTTGCATCCGATATCTCGTGCAGCGTTAAGGAAATTTATAAGTTCGGTGTTTCCGTTGTAGTTTTCGGTTTCAACAAACTCAATTATGATTTTTGTAGGGTCGGGATGAAGCCGAATACGTTTTAAAAACCATTCTCTAAAATCATCTGACTGAATATCAAAAAGTGAAATATTAAGGCTAAGCTCACTGCGCTTGTTTTCAAAGTCTTTCAGAGCTTTATCCAACAAAACTTTACTAATTGGAAGATATAGTTTTAGTTTTTTTGCAGCATCTAGGAACATTCCCGGGGGATAGATTTTACCGTCTTTATCAGAAATACGCATCAAGGCTTCATATTTAGTAACGGTTCCAAGAGTGTTGTTTTGTATACCTTGATAAAATGGCACAACTTTGTCGTTGTTTAGCGCGTAGTTGATAAGGTCAAATAACTGTAGGTTTTTTTCTGTTTCAGCAGCAAGTAATTCTTTTTCATTTGTGGCGACAATGAAGTTGTTTTGCAAGTCTTTGTTCATGTAATATGCGCTGTTTATGCGGTCGATTAAGTTATCGCCAAATGCTAGCACAAAGCGAGAAATTCCGCCAAGACCTGTTTGCTGCGCAGTGGCCAGCTCATATTGCTCATGAAAACCTTTCATAAGGTTCAAAAAATCTTCATCACTGATACTGTCGTTGGCTACAGCCATGAAATTTTTGTAAGTGTGACCATAGACAAATATAGTGTTATCAAGGCCTAACTGCACATAAGCGTCATTGCCGGTTTGCAAAATTTCACTGCAAGATTTAAAATATTGTGATTCCCCAAAAGTTGCAATCATCATGTCTGCATTAATGATATCAGTCATACACATTTTATTATATTTCATGACGTCTAAATCAATTAAATATTGCTCATAACTTGGGATTTTTAATCTATGATCAATGAGCTTGCCATCTTTGCCAATGTTGGAGTTCATAATAGTGATAGTCTCCTTTCGATTGCACCAGTTGTTACTACAAGCTGTAATATAAATCAGTATAATAGTAACATGGTAAATGTAAAAACTCAATACTTTTTAAGCACTATAGAGTCATTTATTATAGGAATTTGAAATAATATATGGTATTTTAAGAAAAAAGGAAGCGCCATAAAACATATAGTAAAACTAGGGTATATTAACATAAGATATGAAGAATCACATTTACGATGGTAAATGTTTCACAAAAAAATATATAAATAATATATTTTATGAAAAAAATATTAAATTCGTGATATACTAAAAACAGAGATGCTTTAAAAAAGATGCATTTTATAGAATTTGTGAATGTTGAAATTATATTTTCACACAAAATTTATTTAGCAAAAATTCAATGATAAAAATGGAGGTCAAAAATCATGTCAAAATGTAGCAAGTGTGATTTTAATTTGGCTGAATCGGCAAAGTTTTGTGACAACTGTGGAACACCGGTGGCGGCACCGGCGCAACCAGTAGCACCACCGCCAATGCCCACAGCGGCACCGGCGCAACCAGTAGCACCACCGCCAATGCCCACAGCGGCACCGG
>CAYIZZ010000063.1:0-12705 GCA_964367945.1 uncultured Oscillospiraceae bacterium
GGCTCGGAATTTGTGGAAATGTATGTTGGTGTTGGTGCTTCTCGTGTTAGAGATTTGTTCGATAAAGCGAAAAAAACAGCACCGGGCATTATTTTTATCGATGAAATAGATGCAGTTGGTCGTCAGCGTGGCGCAGGCCTTGGCGGCGGTCATGACGAGCGTGAACAAACCCTAAACCAGCTGCTTGTAGAGATGGACGGCTTTGCTGTAAATGAAGGCGTAATAGTGCTTGCGGCAACAAACCGTGCAGATATTTTGGACAAGGCGCTTTTACGTCCGGGCAGGTTTGACCGTCAGGTATACGTGGGCTTGCCAGATATTAAGGGCAGAGAAGAAATTTTGCAAGTGCATACACGCAAAAAACCACTGGCGCCCGACGTGGATTTGAAAATAATTGCCAGCACAACGTTTGGATTTACCGGTGCAGACCTTGAAAACCTTGTTAACGAGGCAGCTTTGCTTGCTGCACGTCGTAACAGGAAAGCTATCACCGAAGTGGATATCGAAGAGGCTAACATAAAGGTGATGGCAGGCCCTGAAAAGAAAAGCCGAGTGGTGACAGACAAGCAGCGCAAGCTGACTGCATATCACGAAGCAGGCCATGCTATCACAGCATATTATTGCGAAACCAGCGATCCTGTGCATCAAATTACTATTATACCGCATGGGCCTGCGGGTGGTTTTACCATGTATAGGCCTACTGACGACACCGGAACACAAACAAAAACACAGATGCAAGAGCGCATTGTGTCTATGCTTGGTGGTCGTGTGGCAGAAAAATTAGTGCTTGAGGATATATCGACAGGTGCATCTGATGACCTGAAACGCTCTACGCGTATTGCAAGAGCCATGGTGACGCAATACGGATTTTCTGAAGAGTTGGGTCCGGTTGTGTACGACAGCGATCCGGGAGAGACATTCCTAGGCAGGGACTATGGCCACACCAAAAGCTATTCTGAAAAAGTGGCAGGGCAAATTGACAAAGAAGTGCGCCGCATAATGGACGATGCATTTGTGATGGCTGAAGATCTTTTGCAAAAGCATATGGAGCAACTGCATGTAGTGTCAAAAGCACTTTTGGAACGTGAAAAAGTGTCAGGGGATGAGTTCCGTCTTTTGATGGAAGGCAAGGAATTGCCACCACTGCCTAAAAAGGCAGAAGAACCAAAAGAAGAGATAAATACCGAGAAAACTGACGCACCACAGGCAGATATTGAAAATACCAAAGTGGATGATGCGGGTGCTGAAAGTGATGTAATTGCTGAAAAAGCAAAACCATCGCAAGACGAAACAAAGGCGTCGCAAGATGAAACGCAATAGAGAGGGAACACTGGGTTATGGCAAAACAGCCTAAAAAATCGAACGCTTATGATAACGAGAGCATCACAGCTTTAAAAGGCGCCGAAAGGGTACGAAAACGTCCCGGTGTTATTTTTGGCTCGGATGGTTTGCAAGGGTGTGAACATGCGATTTTTGAGATTTTATCAAACTCAATAGACGAGGCACGTGGTGGGTTTGGTGATAAAATCATCATGAAAAAGCATAAAGATGGTAGCATCTCGGTAGAAGATTTCGGGCGTGGGCTTCCGGTGGACTACAACAATAAAGAAGAAAGATATAACTGGGAGCTGGTTTTTACCGAGCTGTATGCCGGTGGCAAGTACAACGCCGGTGGCGAAGGATATGACTATTCTTTGGGTCTTAATGGCTTAGGATTGACCGCAACACAATATGCCAGCAAATGGATGAAAGCCGATGTGTGGCGTGATGGACAGCATTATTTTTTGACGTTTGAAAAAGGCGAAAATGTGGGTGGACTAAACAGTCAAGAAACCCGATTTAAGCGAACAGGCACCTTGATTCACTGGATGCCTGATCTTGATGTGTTCACGGATATTAACGTACCACGGGAATATTTCGTAGATGTGCTAAAAAAACAAGCTGTTGTTAACGCAGGTGTGCGTTTTGTTTTCATAGACGAAAGCGCAGACGAGGCGGAAAGAGAAACAGAGTTTTACTACGAAAACGGTATCACGGATTATGTGACCGAGGTGGTGGATAAAGATGCTTTTTCTGCCATACAGTCTATTGTGGGCAGTGCTGTAGGTAAAGACAGGGAAGATCGCCCTGAATACAAAGTGCTGATGCATGCGTCGTTTTGTTTTTCAAACAAGGTGCAGATGCTGGAATATTATCACAACTCCAGCTTTCTTGAGCATGGAGGCAGCCCCGAGCGTGCGGTAAAAACAGCTTTTGTAAACCAAATAGATGCGTTTATACGCCAAAAAGGCCTGTATAAAAAAGACGAAAGTCGCATCACTTTTACAGACGTGCAAGATTGTCTTGTGTATATTTCGTCATCGTTTTCCACTGTGACAAGCTATGAAAACCAGACAAAGAAAGCCATAACAAATAGGTTTATTGCGCAGGCTATGACAGAGTTTTTGAAGCAAAATTTGGAAGTTTATTTTATCGAAAATCCCGAAGAAGCAACAAAAATTGCACAACAGATTTTGGTGAATAAGCAAAGCCGTGAACATGCCGAAAAAACACGCCAGAGCCTGAAAAAAACTATTTCGACTCAAATGGATATTGCAAACCGTGTGCAGAAGTTTGTGGATTGCCGAAGTAAAGATCCCGCCGTTAGAGAGATATATATAGTGGAGGGTGATTCGGCGTTGGGTGCTGTGAAAACCAGCCGTGATGCGGAATATCAGGCGATAATGCCGGTGCGTGGTAAAATACTGAACTGCCTAAAGGCTGACTACAACAAGATTTTCAAAAGCGAAATAATAACTGATCTTGTGAAAGTTTTGGGTTGTGGCGTGGAAATGGGCGGGAAAAACCGTAAAGATTTAGCCACGTTTGATATAAATTCGTTGCGCTGGAACAAGGTTATTATCTGCACTGATGCCGATGTGGACGGGTTTCAGATACGCACCCTTATTTTGACAATGATTTACCGATTGATGCCTACCTTGATAAAGGAAGGGTATGTGTATATTGCTGAGACACCACTTTATGAAATAGAGGCAAAAGGAAAGACGTATTTTGCATACAGTGAGCAGGAAAAAGCTGATGTAATGTCGAAAATACCAAAGGATACCAAGGTTGGATTGCAACGTAGTAAGGGCCTTGGCGAGAATGATCCCGAGATGATGTGGCTTACCACAATGAATCCTGAAACTCGCAGGCTGGTAAAGGTGATTGCCGAGGAGCCTCAGCGGACTGAGGACGTGTTTAACCTACTACTTGGGGATAACCTAGCAGGACGTAAACAGCATATTGCAGAGCATGGATATGAGTATTTAGATGAGCTGGATGTTTCGTAAATATTTTAAATTTACGTTAAAAAAGAGGAGAGCACAATTTGGCTGCAAAAAAGAAAAACACAAAATCTGCAGGGCCCAAAAGGCCGCAACTGGGAGATAAAGTCGAGATACCAGGCGCAGGTGTTGTGGTGGAAACCGGTGTGACACAAACACTGGAAGAAAACTATATGCCGTATGCAATGAGCGTTATTGTGTCACGTGCGCTGCCGGAAATTGATGGGTTTAAACCTGCCCATAGGAAGCTGCTATACACCATGTACGACATGGGCCTTATGAAAGGTGCCAGAACAAAAAGTGCAAACATTGTGGGTGCTACCATGCACCTAAACCCGCACGGTGACGGCGCTATATATGAAACCATGGTACGTATGGCACGTAGCAACGAAAGTTTATTGGTGCCGTATGTGGACTCTAAAGGTAACTTTGGTAAGGCGTATAGCCGTGATATGGCATATGCGGCGCATAGGTATACCGAGGCAAAGCTGGAAAAAGTGTGCGAAGAACTGTTTCGTGATATAGAAAAAGAAACAGTGGACTTTGTGCCGAACTACGATGCTACCACAAATGAGCCAACCCTTCTTCCGGTTACATTTCCTGCCATTTTGGCAAATAATACACTGGGCATTGCGGTGGGCATGGCCTCGAATATTTGTTCTTTCAATTTAGCCGAGCTGTGTGACACCACAGTGGCGTTGATGAAGGATGAAAGCCATGATATTAAAAGTACGCTTCTTGCGCCGGATTTCAGTGGCGGTGGGCATATTTTATACAGTGAAAATGATATCGACAATGTTTACAACACCGGACGAGGTAGCATAAAAGTTCGGGCAAGATGGCAGTACGAGGCAGACGGTAACCGCATTGAAATCACACAAATTCCGCCAAGCACCACAGTGGAAGCTATCATGGACAAGATTGCAGATCTTGTGAAAGACTCTCGTGTGAAAGAAATCAGCGACATGCGCGACGAGACAGATTTGAACGGACTGCGCCTGACACTTGACTTAAAACGTGGACAGGACGCGGAAAAATTGATGGTAAAGCTGTTTCGCTTGACACCACTGGAGGATAACTTTTCAGCCAACTTCAATATTTTAGTTGGCGGTAACCCACGCGTGATGGGCATCCACGAGATTTTAAGCGAGTGGATTGCGTTTCGTATAGAATGTGTGCGGCGCAGAGTAAGTTTTGACTTGGAAGGAAAACGCAAGAGGATGCACCTGTTAAAAGGTTTGCAGGCTATTTTGCTGGATATAGACAAGGCTATTCGTATAGTACGTGAGACTGAAGCTGACAGCGAAGTTATCCCGAACTTGATGATAGGTTTTGGCATTGATAAAATTCAGGCAGAGTATGTGTCTGAAATTCGTTTGCGCAACTTAAACAGGGAATATATTTTAAAACGCACAAATGAAATATCTACGTTGCAAGATGAAATATCAGACTTGGAAGCCACGCTGAAAAGTCGCACAAAAGTGCGTAACATTATTATAAAAGAGCTTGGTGATGTAAAGAAAAAATACGGTAATTCGCGCAAGAGCGAAATTTTGTATGATGTGGCTGACACTGAGATTGACTGGGTGGAAGATAGCTTGGCTGATTACCCTGTGACAGTGTTCTTTACAAAAGAAGGCTATTTCAAGAAAATCACACCGGCTTCTTTACGTATGAGCGGAGAGCAAAAGGTAAAAGAAGGCGATGCAGTAGTATTTAAAAAAGAAACACATAACACTGCTGAATTTTTGATATTTACAAATAAATACCAAGTGTACAAAGGCAGAGTAGGCGACTTTGCCGACAGTAAAGCCAGTGTGATGGGTGATTATCTGCCGGCGCGTCTTGATATGGACGACGATGAAATGCCGATGCACTTGGTGCTGACGGACGATTATAAGGGTTTTATGCTGTTTTTGTTCCAAAATGGAAAGGGTGCGAAAGTGCCTCTTAGTAGCTACGCTACAAAACAAAACCGCAAAAAGCTGATAAATGCATATAGTGAAAAATTTCCGATTGCTTGGATGGGTAACTTTGTAGAGGAAGAAGAGATAGCTATAGAAAGCAGTGCCGGAAGATTGCTTTTGGTAAACACAGCACAGATTGCACAAAAAACTACCAAGAGTACTGCAGGCGTGAATGTGATTACACTTAAGAAAAGCCAGAAAATTGCTGCAGTAAGAAGAGGATATGAGCTTCGTGATCCACATCGTTTCCGTGTGCGCAGCTTGCCTGCAGTGGGTGCGTTGCTACGTGCAGATGATGTGGCGCAACAAATAGAGCTTGCTGAGATTGTGGATAGTTCTGCTAAAAAAAGCGAAGAATAAGCCATAAAAATATCAGTTTGAAGTTTTTGTTGCTTTTTTGATTCAAAGGTGATATAATTGTCACGATAATGAGAATTTGTTTGAAGGAGTATTTTAGATGTCAATTTTAGAAATTGTTGTCGGCATTATTGTTATTTTAGCCGCTTTGGTTATTGTTTTTATCGTTTTAGCGCAGGATTCCAAAGGCCAAGGTCTTTCAGGCGTTATAACAGGTGCAGACGTTATGTCGGGTGAGTCTCGTGCACGTTCTAAAGAAGCTCGTCTTTCCAAAATGACAAAAGTATGTGGTATTGGCTTTTTTGCTTTAATTCTGCTTCTTAATGTTGTGAGTGTTTTGGGATAATAGTAAAAGTTAAAGCCGCTATGGAATGCGTGCTATGCAAATCCTTTATGAGGGATGTGATGTCGCTAAATTGTGACAGACCGCATAGGTAGCATTTTGTAGCGGTTTCTTTGTATAGTAAACTCGGGTCGGCTAAAAGGTGGCGTTGCCACAGGAGGTTTTTATGTCGCTGAAGACAAATATCTTGAAAGAATTAAAAAAAGGACCTAAAAACGTAAAACAGCTAAAAGGTAAAGTCTTGGCAGATGGTAAAAAAGTAACAAAAATTTTGAAAGCACTGGTTAAGGAAAATGTGATTAGCCATAGCAAAGGTGTGTACTCTTTGGCGCTGAGTTCGCCTGAGCTTGTAGAGGGCACGCTTGTTAAGCTAGGTCGTTCGTTTGGATTTGTGTCACCACTGGATGCCAGTGAAGATATTTTTGTACCGGGTCACAGTCTGTGCAGTGCTATGCCGGGCGACGTGGTGAAAGTGGGTATATTGGCGCATCCTCGGGTAGCTGGCAGCCGCGAAGGCGAGGTTATCAGCATCACAAAGCCCAATGATTTAGTAGTTGGTACAGTGATTTTTGCAGATGGTAGGCTTGCTATTTTGCCGGATAACGCACCTAATACGCCGTTGTTTATCAAGCGTAATGCCGAGGCAGGGGTGAAAGAAGGAGACAAAGCAGCAGGTCAAATTTTAGAGCGTGGAACTCGCCACAGGGATATCCGTGTTGGTGTGACAAAAAGGTTTGGATCGTCTGATGTAGCCGCACAATGTGCTAAGGCTATTTTGTATATGTCTGGAATTCACAAGTCTTTTCCGGAAAAAGTTAAGACGGAAGCTAAAACTGTAGCGGAAGAGAAAATAACAAAAGAAATAATTAAAACCCGAAAAGATTTGCGAAAAGAGCTTATTTTCACCATTGATTCTGACTCAACAAAAGACATAGATGATGCTATTGGTGTGAAAAAGACAAAAAATGGGTATGAGCTAAGTGTGCATATTGCGGATGTGTCCCATTATGTGAAGCCGAAGTCATATTTGGACGAAGAGGCATTGGTTCGTGGCACATCGGTGTATTATGCTAACAGTGTGGTGCCTATGCTACCTAAAAGTTTATCAAACGGTGTGTGTAGTTTAAACCCACAAGAAGATAGATTAGCTTTTTCGTGTATAATGGAATTGGACAAAGAAGGTAATCTTTTAGATTATAAGTTTGTCAAAACTGTTATTTGCAGCCGTGTTAAAGGTGTGTATGAAGAAATAAATGCACTTTTTGCCGGAAGTAAAGACGATGGTTTGCAAGAAAAGTATAAAGATGTGATGGATAGCCTGCCTGTTATGCACAAGCTGTATGAAAAGCTGGCAATACTGCGTAAAGAACGTGGTAATATGGAAATTGAAACAGATGAGCCGAAGCTTGTCTTGGATGAGAACGGTGTTTGTGTGGGTGTGAAAAAGCGCACTCGTGGCGATTCGGAGAAAATGATAGAGGAGTTTATGCTGATGGCAAACAATGCCGCAGCACACATGGCACGCAAATGCAATATACCGTTTGTGTATCGTGTGCACGAAAAGCCAAGCTATGAAAAAGTAGAAACGCTGAAGTCTATATTGACGGCACTTGGTGTACCGTTTAAGTTTAAAGAAGAAATTCCAAACCAAAAGGAACTTTCAGAACTGCTTTCAAGAACACGTGGGACGAACATTGAAATACCTGTGCACAATGCAGTGCTTCGCAGCATGCAAAAAGCTATGTATGAGCCTACACCAAAAGGACATTTTGGCCTGGGACTTTCAGACTATGCACATTTCACATCGCCCATTCGTCGCTATCCGGATCTTGCTATTCATAGAATATTAAGCGATATGATAAGTGGATCATCAAACGATGCAGTGACGAAAAAATATAAAAAATTTGCAGAGGCCGCCTCGGTACAGTCCTCACAACGTGAGGTGGCGGCGGTGCAGGCTGAGCGTAAGTGTGATGATGTGTACAAGGCAGAGTACATGCGCCCATTTATTGGCGATGAGTTTAACGGTGTTATAACATCAGTGGTGCCGTTTGGTGTATATGTGTCGCTGGAAAGCACTGTGGAAGGGCTGATACATTCATCTAATTTATCAGAATACCGCCTAGAGCTTGTTGAAGGCATCAGCCTTACCGACCCGGTGTCAAAAGCCTCTTGGAAAATGGGTGATGATATTAAAGTCACTCTTGTAGGGGTAGATGTACCGCAAGGAAATATAGATTTTGTGCCATATAGTGAGAATGTAAAAAACGTAGAAAATAAAACCTTAAAATAAATTTAGCAAGGTGATGACATGTCACAAGTAATACTTGACAATATTAGTAAATATCGAAAACAAATACTTATAGCGTTTGATGTGATTGTAATCACTTTGGCGTATGTTTTGCCGTGGGGAATTATACAAGGGCGGATTCAAACAGAGCTGTTTTTTCCGCAACTTGTTGCCAGTTGTTTTTATTTTGTATGTTGTTTTGAGATAACATTTACGCTGATGGGAACGTATAACAGCCTTTGGCGGTATGCTGAAGTGGTGGAGTTTTTCCGTTTAGTGGTGGCGTGTGGTGTGGCTATAACGGCTTTTGTTGTGGGCAGCGCAATTATATTTTATAACGAACGTCAGATTCCGCTATCAGTGTTTTTTCTATCGGCGATGTTTGCCACATCAGTCACGCTTTATTCACGGCTTACGTATCGAATGTATAGAAACACCACCTTGCAACGCTCGGGGCGAAAACGTAGACGCAGGGTGATGGTAATAGGTGCAGGTGAAGCGGCGGCAACATTGCTTCATGAGCAAAACCGTAACCCTGACCAAGAAATGAATATCATTTGTGTGGTGGATGACGCACCGGAAAAGCAAGGTCAGTATATTCTGGGCATACAAATAATGGGGGCGACTAAAGATATACCCGAGCTTGCTGTGCAATGTGGTATTGAAACCATAATTTTGGCCATTCCATCTTTGGAAGAAGAAAATAGGCAGCGAATACTAAGATATTGCTCAAAAACAAAGTGTAATTTGCGTATTCTGCCTGATTTGCGTCAAATTATGAGTGATGGAGGCGAGCTGAGCACTCGTATTCGTGATGTTAGGGTGGAAGACTTGCTAGGCAGAGAGACAGTGCAGCTTAGTGAACTATCCGAAGAGCTGCTAACAGATAAAGTGGTACTGGTAACAGGTGGTGGTGGCTCGATAGGCTCAGAACTTTGTCGCCAGATAGCATCCCACAACCCTAAAAAATTAGTTATTTTAGACATATATGAAAACAGTATTTACAATGTTCAGCAGGAACTTTTGCGGGAATATGGCAACAAGCTACCAATGGAAGTTGTGGTAGCATCGGTCCGAGACTCTAAGAAAATTGATGTGATATTTGAGAGATATCGGCCACAAGTGGTGTTTCATGCCGCAGCACACAAGCATGTGCCATTGATGGAATATTCGCCGGAAGAAGCTGTGAAAAACAACGTATGCGGTACGTTTAACGTGGCAACATCTGCAGATAAATACGGTGTATCGAGATTTGTATTGATATCTTCTGATAAGGCAGTAAACCCAACAAACGTTATGGGTGCTACAAAACGTCTGTGTGAGATGATAGTACAGGTGATGGCGCAAAAAAGCAAAACCACATTTGTAGCAGTTAGGTTTGGTAATGTGCTTGGCTCGAATGGGTCGGTGTTACCGCTGTTTAAAGAGCAGATTGCGGCAGGCGGCCCACTTACGGTGACACACCCTGAAGTGGTAAGATATTTCATGACTATTCCCGAGGCGGTTAGTTTGGTGCTTGAAGCGGGTGCAATGGGCGCCGGTGGTGAAATATTTGTGCTGGATATGGGTAGTCCGATTAAGATATTAGAACTAGCCGAAAACTTGATAAAACTTGCAGGTTTCATTCCGTATGAGGATATTGAAATTGTGTTTACAGGCTTGCGTCCGGGCGAGAAACTGTATGAAGAGCTTTTGATGGACGAAGAAGGACTGAATAAAACCGATAACAAGAAAATATTTATTGGCTCACCGATACGTCTACATAAAGACACCTTCTTTGACCATATAGCAAGCCTGAAAGCTGTTGCTTATTCAAACAATAGTGAAAATTTGGTACAGGTGCTTTTAGACATGGTACCTACCTTTAATCACAAACCGGTGATGTGGGAGGGCTAAGATGTACCGCAAATATATAAAACGATGTATAGATGTTGTATTATCACTTGCGGCTATAATGGTGTTGTTTCCGGTATTTTTGATTTTAGCAGTGTGTATTAAGCTGGATTCAAAAGGCCCAATTTTCTTTTTACAAAAACGTGTGGGTGTACACAAAACATATTTTATGATTTGGAAATTCCGCACAATGAAAGCAGACACACCAAAAGATGTACCTACACATTTACTGCAAGATCCTGCATCAAGGATTACTAAAGTTGGCGCTTTCTTACGCAAAACAAGCCTTGATGAACTACCACAGATATTCCAGATTTTCAAAGGGGAAATGAGCATCATAGGGCCGAGGCCTGCTCTTTGGAATCAAGACGATTTAGTGGCTGAACGTGATAAATATGGCGCAAATGACCTTGTGCCGGGCCTGACAGGATATGCACAGATTAATGGTAGGGATGAGCTTCCTATTGCGTATAAAGCACAGCTTGATGGATATTATGCGCAGAATATATCATTTTCGTTGGATGTAAAGATATTCTTTAAAACAATAATAAATGTCTTTAAAAGTAGCGGTGTAGTAGAGGGAGACCAAAACACAAAAAGATAAAGTGTGAAATACCGTAATTTATAAATCAAACAAAAACAGCAAGCTATAAAATGCCTGCTGTTTTTTATTTTGCGATAATATAAATATGTTTATATTTTAATATCTTCAAGAGTATTTTCGGCTAGCGTCCTATTACCGGTGAGTGTGGCAAGAACTAGTTTATAAACCGTATCGCCGTTTTCTATAAACCTTTTCTTCACTTCTTCTGCTGATAAATCGTCCGGCATGTATAGCGTCATCTGAAATAGTTGGCCGGTATCGTCGCCTATATCACACTTGACGGAATATCCATGATCAACCTTGGTGATATCGCAGCGGTGTGCCATTTCTTTTGCAGCGTATTGCTGAGCTAGGATAACACCACGCACAGCCACATCACGCACAGAAACAGGCACATCATTTGCCAGAGTGTGAGCAACAGTCTGGCCGGCCGGTGTGAGGATATAACCACCTTCGTCGCTGCCCTCTATCAGATTTTGTTGCAACAGCTGTGATAAACTTTCAGCCAACACAAAATAGTTTACTAGCTCTTCACCTACCAATACCTCATCTATCTGTTTACGGGTGACAGGTGAAGAAACACAATCCAAAATATAACACAAAAGAATACGTGTTTCTGTTTTGGTAGTAAGACCACCCGGCTTTACTCCTTCGTTGTAGCTGTTCATTAGATCACCTTCCTAAAATTACATCAAAAATGTGATTACAGTATAAGTATAGTTTTTTTTAGCATATCTTACAAGAGCATAACAAACAAAGCGTGAGATTTCCGGTTTTTCCATTATACTTAGCAAAAACACAAACCACGAATAAACGCTAAAAATCAATGTAAAGTTACAATGCTGTACACTTGCATATAATGAGAATTATTTTACGATTGTACGATACAAATTGGTGAAAATGATAAAAAGTGCTTTAAATTCAAAATTCTTGAAAAAATAAATAAAAAAGCATAATTATAGCAAAAAATGTGCCTTAAAATACAAAGTGGAAGAAATAGGAAAATGTGATAAAACAATAGATGAAAATCAAAAGGCATAATCACATAAAATCAACGAACAGTAGAGAAAAGATTAGGTAGGAAAATATAGGAAAATACTTGAAAATATATGGTATTGTGGTATAATAAATTAAGCTAGGGGTATTATACTTACCCTGCAAGTTTACAAGTTATTATTTTAGTATTTGTTTTTGTTACTGCGGTATAATTTTTTTGCCGCAAACAAGAGAAAATCGTGTATAGATTATAACAACGAACAAAGCAGTTTGTTTTGAAATTTTAAAGGTCAGAGGTTTTTAATTATGAAGATGAAAATTGTTGTATGCTCGGCTGTTTTACTTGCGCTTGTTTGTGGCGCTTTATTATATTTGGGTTTATCCGGCAATGATGATACTGTAGGACAAACTGTGCCTACTATAGGTCTGCAAATTGTGGCTGGAAATATGTATTATTATGATGCAGACGGCGAGATGCAGTATGGCTGGCAGGAAGTAGACGGCAATAGGTATTTCTTTGATGTGACCACCGGGGCAGCGGTGAAAGGCTGGTTTACGGATGAGGGCGGTCAAACTTATTATTTACTTAATGATGGAACCATGGTGACTGGCGAATATGAGATAAACGGCACAAGCTATAATTTTGACAATGAAGGTAGACTTCAAGAAAACACAGATGAAAACGGATTTGTCTGGCAAGAGGAAGACGGAAAGTTTTACTGTGTGAATAGTGATGGTGAGGTTTTGACAGGGCTTCATCAGTTGTTTGGATCTTATTACTACTTTGACGAAGATGGTGTTCGACAAAACGGACTTCAAACCATTGACGGAAAAACATATTACTTTAACGATGATAGCGGAAGAGGAGCTAAAGGCTGGACAGAGGTAGAGGGCAAGACATATTATTTCGGTGATGATGGATATGCGCT
>CAYIZZ010000064.1:0-12316 GCA_964367945.1 uncultured Oscillospiraceae bacterium
ACAACCGTTATGTTGCCATGCATCATCCGTTCACCATGCCAAAAGACGGCGATGTGGATAAGCTGTTATCCGATCCCGGCTCATGCCTTGCAAAGGCATACGACATGGTGGTAAACGGTGTAGAGCTGGGCGGTGGTTCCATCCGCATCAATAACCCCGACATACAAGCCACTATGTTCAAGGCTTTGGGCTTCACACAAGAACGTGCCGAGGAAAACTTCGGATTTTTGCTGGAGGCTTATCGCTATGGTGCTCCACCACATGGCGGTATGGCGTTTGGTCTTGACCGTTTGGTGGCTCTTATGCTGGGCAAAGATTCTATCCGCGATGTTATTGCTTTCCCCAAAATGCAAAATGCTGGCGAGCTGATGAGCGGTAGCCCTGATCTTGTGGACACAAAACAGCTGGATGAGCTTTCTATTGTCAGCACTGCTGACACATCAGGCTCATCTGAGGAAACGCCTCAATAATCTCATACTTTTTATTTATCATACATTAAAAGACACCGAACTCGACTTCTGTCAAGTTTGGTGTCTTTTTTGTTGATACTCGATTTTACCTTTATTTAAATCGTAAATGCTTTATCACTTGCAAGAAGTTCTTTAAACTCATCTTTTCCTATGGGTTTCGCAAAGTAATATCCTTGGGCATAGTCGCACTTTATTCCTCGAAGCCAAAGTGCCTGTGCAGCTGTTTCAACGCCTTCCGCAACCACTTTCATATCTAAGTGCCTTGCCATAGTCACAACATCTGCAACAATGGTAGTGCTTTTTCCGCCTTGCTCTTTCAAATCAAAGAATGCTTTGTCCAGTTTCAGCACATCTGCCTCTATTGCACTAAGCCTATTCAATGATGAAACACCTGCACCAAAGTCATCAATAGCTATTGAAAATCCTAGCTTTTTCAGTTGATTTACACGGAGCAAGAACATTGAAGCATTGGCTTCTATAGCACTTTCGGTCAGCTCAAGCTCTATTTCTCTCGGATGGATTTTATGTAGATCAATTATATTTGATATTCTGTTCACTACATCATCTGAAAGAACGGTGTGTGCCGACAGATTTACCGAAATGCGTGGGATTTTTACCTGCTTATAATTTGTATTTATAAATTTACAGGTTTCCTCCAGTACAAACAAGTCTAAGGTTGAAATAAATCCATTATCCTCAAAAACCGGAATGAAGCTATCTGGATATATGGTATCACCAAGCTTAGGTTTCCAACGTACCAGCGCCTCTGCTCCATCCACTTTCATGGTGCTAAAGTTCACTTTTGGCTGATATTGCACAAAGAACTCGTTGTCTTTTAATGCTTGCTCCATGCGGAAAGTGATGTTGATTTTATCGTCATATATCTTTTGCATCTTTTCATCAAAAGTGATAAATGTAGTTTTATGCGAATGTTTACCTTGTACGCGTGCAGTATCTGCCTGCCCAACAATGGTAGTCGCTTTTTCACCGCATTTCGAGATTATCACGTTACCAAACGACATAGATATATTATACTTATCGCCCAAAATTTCCCTAATGCTTGGCAAAATATCATTGCTGTATATCTGTCTCATCGGGCCGCCATCATCCACCCTACGAAGAATCAAGAATTGATCACTTGTTCTTCTACAAATTATGGCAGATGTATCTTTGAACACAGTCTTCAACTGCTCGGAAATAGCTAAAATAACGTTTGTTCCTCTTTCATTGCTAAAGTGGGTATTTATTGTTTTAAATACATCCACATCAAATGAAATCAACTCATACTCTTTTGGTCTTGCTTTTGCAAGAGTTTCATTCATAACTACATCAAACCTATGTAGTGCCATCAATCCTGTCAGGGCATCGGTATTGTATGCAATAGCAAGTGCTTCTTGTTTTTCTTTTTGTTTTTTATATTCATACCCTGCAAATATCGCCAAACCAGCAATTATGCCTATCGCAAAATAATACCAATACTCTAAAATAAAGTCGAATATACTTCTTTCAGGATAATATACGTTGGAATTTGTAATAAGAATCGACTCATACTCTCGCTCGGATACTCTATCAAGCATTATATTGAAGATGGGCACGTATACACCTGAAATATCTTTCGATACAAAAAGCCTCATCGGATTTTGAATATCCGTATGCATTACAACTTTATCTACACCCTCCATGTATAAATCTGTATATCCCAGTCCACTCTCGGTATGTATAATCATATCCAATTTTTCTTCGATAAAATCATCAAGCAACTCATTCCATTCGTTATAAAAAACAATCTCATTATCCGGAAATTCTTTAAGCAACGAATCATAATCTATCGACTGATAAGGAAGTGTGCCTATCTTAGGTGCGTTTTCCATCATATCACGGAACGTAACACTATTTTGATGTGCATCAAGATGTATCTGTGCATACATCGGGATATAATAATAACTCTCGGTTACATCATAGTACTCTTCTTCATGTGCGCCATCACCGTATATTGTAAGCAAAATATCAAAATCTTCATGTGCCTGTGCATCTTCTGTCAAACTATACGGGTGATAATTTATTTCAAAATCATATTGCTCTGCAAGCATATTCAGCGTTTCCACCATAGCACCATCCGGCTCACCTTGCTCGTTCATAAAAGAAATAGGCTGATAATCTTGTATATATCCCACTTCAAGCGGCCTGCTTTGTAAAATTTTTATTTCATTTTGAGTCAAAGACCGATGGTTTATTTCTAGATTATCTGACAAATACTTTTCTTCAAGTTCCCAAAAAAAGTTGCCTTCTGTATATACTATTTGGCTGAAATACATATCGAGTTGTTCCATCAAGGCTTCATTTTCATAACTTGTAATTAAATATAAATTAAACACACCAAGATTTAAAACATTGTTATGCCATTGAGAGTTCCTGTCTTCAGAATATGTAATATAAAAGTCCGCATCCAAATTTCCATAATTGTTCACATCACCATAAATATACTCTACAGAAATCCCATTCTGCTCACAATAATTGTCAAGGTACTGCTGCGCATAATTATCTTCATACGTAGCAACCGTCTTACCATCCATGCTCTCGGGTGTATTATATCTAATATCCATATCATTGGTCATCAGCGCTACATAACTTTTACTGTACGGCGTATTTGAGTAAAGTACACGCTCTCTTCTTTCGTCTGTACTTACACTTAATCCGGCCACGTCTACAATTCCGCTATTCACAGCATCTATCAAACTACCCTCAACAGGTACGAATTCAAATTTCAAGTCGCTGAGTTCTTCTATTTTTTGAAACACTTCATAGCCATATCCCCGATAATGTTCATTATCAATATCATCAATCATATCTGTGTATATCTCATGATACCCCACTTTTATCACATCATCATCTTTCGCTGCCGCTACAGACACAAATGACGCTATTGTACATAGCGTACAGATAACAATAACAACTCCTAAATATTTAACCGCTTTCATAACAATCCTCATTTCTAAAGCAAAATACCATCCGCATGGTCTGGTAAAATCAAAAATAAACTTTTATTTTTTTATGTCTTGATTTTTGGTTTTAAAAATTGTAGCGAATTATGTCGAAATAATCAATTGACTTTCTTATAGACTTTTTTGTCAAATTTTGTGAATTTTTAATAGAATGTATTTAAAAATTTTTTTGTTTCGGGAAAATTTTGTGCAACTTAAATAAACACATGTATTAAACTTTGTCATCACATTATCTGCCATATTACGTTTATTATTTTTATATACAATTAAAACATAAGTCATTTATACAACTTCCACGCTAAAAAACCCTTATATATACGTATGTATATATAAGGGTTTCAGCTTCATTTATTGAACATTTTTAAGCACAAAAATCCACTACTATGAGTACATCACATTCACTTTATCTGTTAATATCTAGTGCGTATAATATGACTATTCACCTATTGCTTTAGCCTTTGTCCAGCAGTAAGAATACATGTAATATTACAAAAGCTCTGCGCCTTCTTTTTTCCTTACAGCAAAATAAATTGTAGCTTTTGGTTCTTCCGATATGCTGTCTTCAGTGTAATATTCATGTTCCATATCCAGCGCCGCATACCCACTTTTAGGAAGCCAACTTTGATAAAACCATCTTTTTGTAGATTCAATCACACCGGCCCACAACTTTTTAAAACGCGGACGAATTTCAATCGCTGCCCACGTACCTTCCGGTATCACATGTGCTTGCAACGAAGGTGCATCTTTTAGTCCGCCCACAAACAATATAAATTTATGTTTTCTCCTGTCGCATTCCGCATTTACAATATAATACGGAAAATCATCTCCTGGCGCAAAGCCTGCTTGCTCGTAAAAGCTAGCTGATAGCATCCTGATATCCTCTGCCTGTGTGCGATTCCCACTTTGCATTTCACGCCCGAAAATCACTGTTTTTTTCATATTAACTAACTGCACTTCATGTTTCGGCATCACGTATATCTCCTTATAATTTTGTTCTATTTTATAATACCTTAAATAAGTGAAAAATACCAGAAAAAAGTAGCCAAGTAATAATCACTTGGCTACTTTTTTATATTGTGGTTTAAATGGATATTACTGTTAAGAATTAGGGATGTTTTTACACCTTAAACTCTACTACATCCCATTTTCACCTATGCTTAGTACTTCGGATTACGTGGCTGATAGGAAGTATGAAGAATATGATGAGCTTTCTCACATCCTGCAACATCAAATGGATCGCCTTTGAAGAACTCTCTGTACAAACCAATAACCTGAGAGTTCTCGTGACTCTTACGCACATTTTTAGCTTTATCATTGTTATAAAGCGCTTGTGCACGAAGACCTTTTAGGTCTACAAAGTTACGCACAGAAGCCGGTTGTGGAGGCTGACCGCCACCATTGATACAACCACCGGGACACGCCATAATCTCAATGATGTGATAGTTGCGCTTGCCTGCTTTAACTTCACGTAGCACTTTTTCTACATTAGCAAGGCCTGAAATGGAGCAGGTGTGTACATCAATATCGCCAACTTTGTATGTGGCTTCTTTGATGCCTTCGTCTGTACCACGAACTTCTTTAAAGTCTATGCTTTCCAGTTCTTTGCCTGTCAATACTTCGGCAACACTACGTAGTGCAGCTTCCATAACACCACCGGAAGCACCAAAGATAACAGCTGCACCAGTACTTTCACCCAAAGCAGAGTCAAAACCTTCGTCAGGTAGATTTACAAAGTCAATACCTGCACGTTTCACCATGCGGGATAGTTCTCTTGTGGTAAGCGAGATATCGTTATCGCGGATACCTTCGCCAGCGGCAAACATATCATAGCGATCAAGCTCGAACTTTTTAGCAGTACAAGGCATGATGGAAACCACCACGATATCTTTGGGGTCTACCCCTGCTTTTTCTGCCCAATATGTTTTAATAAGTCCGCCCATCATTCCCTGTGGACTTTTACAGCTGGAGATGTTATCCAGCATGTCAGGATGATTGATTTCGCAATATTTGCTCCAGCCCGGGCAGCAGCTGGTAAGAAGTGGCAGTGTTCCACCGTTCAATACACGACCGATGAATTCTTTGCCCTCTTCAATAATAGTAATATCAGCAGCAGTATCGGTGTCAAATACTTTATCAAAACCTAAACGACGAAGTGCTGCTACCATTTTACCTTCTACATTACTGCCTACCGGCATGCCGAACGACTCACCCATGGTAGCGCGAATGGACGGTGCTGTGTGCACAATAACAGTTTTTGTTGGATCGGAAATAGCCTGACGTACTTTGTCTGTATCGTCTCTTTCCACCAAAGCGCCGGTGGGACAGTTTACGATACATTGACCACAAGAAATACATGCGGTTTCAGCCAAAGGTGCCTCAAATGCACACGCAATGTGTGTTTCAAAGCCACGCTCTGAAGGCTCGATTACCGACACTTGGTTTTGACAAGCAGCTACACAGCGACGGCACAAGATACATTTATTGTTATCACGTACCAAATGCAATGTGCTGGTTTCTAGCTCATAATGAGGTTTTTCACCAATGAATTTCAGGCCATTAACGCCATACTCATGGCATAATGTTTGCAATTCGCAATCAGTGCTGCGGACACAAGACAAACAGTTTTGGTCATGCGAAGAAAGAAGCAATTCCAAGTTTGTTTTACGTGCGCCCAATACTTTATCACTGTTTGTGATAATTTCCATGTCGGCATTTACAGGGTATACACAAGCGGTAACAAGAGTTCTTGCACCTTTTACCTCTACCACGCACATGCGGCAAGCACCAATTTGGTTCATCTCACGCATCCAGCACAAGGTAGGAATTTTAATACCTATATCGTGGCAGGCCTGCAATACGGTAATGCCTTCCTCCACTTGGTGGGTCATGCCATTGACCTTAATATTGATTTTAGCCATATTCGTCTTCTCCCTTAACCTTTCGATATAGCGGAGAACTTGCAAGTTTCCATGCAAACGCCGCACTTGATACATTTATCCTGAATGATTGTATGTGGGGTTTTCACAGCGCCTTCAATTGCATTCACCGGGCACTTACGTGCACAAGCAGTACAGCCCACACATTTATCTTCGATGATGGTGTATTGCATCAGTGCCTTACATACACCGGCCGGGCAACGTTTATTATCAATATGCTCTAAGTACTCATCACGGAAGTAACGAATGGTACTAAGCACAGGGTTTGGCGCTGTTTGGCCAAGACCACACAAGCTGTTTTCTTTGATGTAATTTGCCAGCTCGTCGATTTTATCTAGGTCTTCACGAGTAGCTTTACCCTCGGTGATTTTGTCCAGCAGTTCCATCATGCGCTTGTTACCTACACGGCAAGGTGTGCATTTACCGCAGCTTTCCTCGATGGTAAAGTCAAGGAAGAAACGTGCAATGTCTACCATACATGTGGTATCGTCCATAACAATTAAACCGCCGGAACCCATCATGCTACCGATTTCCAAAAGGTTATCGTAGTCAATAGGAACGTCGATTTTTTCTGTGGGGATACATCCGCCGGAAGGGCCACCTGTTTGAGCAGCTTTAAACTTATGGCCGCCCGGGATGCCGCCACCGATTTCTTCCACAATTTCACGCAATGTGGTACCCATAGGAACTTCCACAAGGCCTGTGTTTTTGATTTTACCGCCAAGCGCAAACACTTTTGTGCCTTTACTTTTTTCGGTACCGATATTTTTAAACCACTCGCTGCCCAAAAGAACAATGCGAGGAATGTTGGCATATGTTTCCACGTTGTTCAAAACAGTAGGTGCTTCAAACAAACCTTTCACTGCGGGGAAAGGAGGACGTGGACGAGGCTCGCCGCGTTTGCCTTCGATAGATGTCATAAGTGCGGTTTCTTCACCACACACAAAAGCACCGGCGCCCAGTTTAATTTCCAGATCAAAGTTAAATCCGCTATCAAAGATGTTTTCACCTAAAAGACCATATTCTTTAGCGTCATCAATAGCTATTTGCAAGCGTTTAACCGCAATAGGATATTCAGCACGCACATATACATAGCCTTTGTCTGCACCGATAGCATATCCGGCAATAGCCATAGCTTCAATCAGTACATGTGGATCACCCTCTAGGATACTACGATCCATAAATGCGCCCGGGTCACCTTCGTCAGCGTTACAGCAAACGTATTTTTGTACCTCACCACGTTTGCCGGATGCAAATTTCCATTTAAGGCCTGTGGGGAAACCTGCACCACCACGACCACGAAGGCCTGAATCCAACATGCATTCGATTAGCTCGTCCGGGGTCATCTCGGTAAGTGCTTTACCAAGTGCTTGATAGCCTTCAAAGCCAATATACTCATCAATATTCTCAGGGTTTATTACACCACAGTTGCGCAAAGCAATACGCATTTGTTTTTTATAAAAAGGTGTCTCGTCAAGGCTGGTAATGGTGTTGTCGTCTTTTACTGTTTCATCATATAGAAGACGGGTAACAGGACGACCTTTCAAAAGATGCTCGGAAACAATTTCCGCCACATCGTTTGCATCCACCATGGAGTAAAAACTAGCCTCGGGATAAATAACAACGATGGGACCAAGTGCGCAAAGACCAAAACAACCTGTGTTGATAACACGCACTTCTTCGGCCAGCCCGTTTTTCGCTACCTCTTTTTCAAACGCTTCGGCCACGGGACCGCTGCCGGAAGAGGTACAGCCGGTGCCGGCACATACCATAACATGGCTTCTGTACATAAATCTTATCCTCCTATTCCTACAGACCTACCGCCCTTAACGGGTGGCAGCTCCGATGGTAAATTCTGCCACAGGTTTTCCGTCTATCAGATGTTCCGACACAATACGCGCCACTTTATCGGCAGTCATTTTCACATATGTTACTTTTTCCTCATCACCGCGGTATACTTCCACCACTGGCTCAAACTGGCAAATGCCAACACAACCGGTTTGGCTTACCATTACATCTGCAATTTCACGGCGTGCCACTTCTTCTGTGAATGCATTCAGCACAGGACGTGCGCCGGCAGCAATACCGCAAGTAGCCATACCTACAACTACACGAGTGCCATCTTTGGCTGAGTCGCGAGTGTTTACCGTTTGCTTCATTTTATTACGAATGGCAGCTAATTCTTCCAAACTTTTCATAGCTATACTCCTTACTTATTCTTTTACTTACATCAAAAAGAGCTGAATTTACTTTGTTATTTCTTCCATGCCCTCTTTTATATGGTCCTTAATAAAAACATACACTGCCGGCTCGGCCAAAGATACTCCATCAAGTATCACGCGAGCCTCTCTGGTATCAAACGAAAATACTGCGTCGTCTTTTTTGAAACTGTACACAAAATCTATATCAGGTGCTCCCTGCACAAGGGTAGCCACCGTTGCCTCAATTTCACCAAGAGGCATGAGATCGATGTGTCCCAGCGTGAAGGTGGCTGTAACCGTAGTTCCAACACCCACTTCACTTTCAATAGAAAAGCTTCCGCCTGTTTGCTGTGCTGCCATCTTAAAAAACGGCACACCCAAGCCCACCTTACGTGTGGTTCTTGTGGTGGTAAAGGGATCGCACACTTTCGATACCATATCAGCGCTCATCCCTTTGCCGTTATCTTTGATAGTAATAGTTTGTTTGTTTTCTTTTGTGCACTGCACAATATCTATTTCTATCAAAGTGGCATTTGCACGAACAGAATTTTCGGCAATATCCAATACGTTCATCGACAATTCTTGCAAATAGGACCCCCCTTTGCATAAAACCGCCAGCTTTAGTATTTCGCTAAAATATCTTTCAGCTCTTTACTACCGCCTTCTAAACGACCATATACATCGTCGTTTACCATTAGTACCGGTGCCAAACCACATGCACCAATGCAACGCACAGCCTCCAGGCTGAACTTTCCATCAGGTGTTACCTCACCATTTTTAACGCCCAGCTCTGTCTCAAGGCTCTCAAAAATCGGGCCGCTACCCTTAACGTAACATGCGGTTCCCATACATACGTTAATGCGATATTTGCCCTTTGGAGAAAGTGAAAACTGTGAATAGAATGTTGCAATGCCATAAATCTCTGCCAAATGTACATCAAGCTCAGTTGCAATCATTCGCTGTACTTCCAGCGGCAGATAGCCATAAATCTCCTGTGCTTTTTGTAATGCCGGCATAACAACGCCCGGCATATCGACATTTTCTTGCAGCCAGCTTTTCAGCTCGGCCTCTTGCTCTTTTGTCCCTTGAAAGGGTAATGTAGAAATGCGCTTCATAACCTTTTTTGCCTCCCTTTTGTTAAAGGTTTGTCAAACTGACTTAGAATATTATTATATCGTACCGACGCTCTGATTACAAGCGAATAAGCCACAGCTAACTGCTGTTTTTTTGAAATAAATGTGCATTTTATTTTTTAAATACTTTTTTGTCAAATTTTATTGATTTTTTTTGTCTAATTTATTGATTAATTGTGGTCAAAATTGTTACTACGCTATTTTTTCTTTGCGTTTTTTATGAACAAAGCACCACATAATCTTTTCACTAAGATTATGTGGTGCTTTATATTTTTCAGCTTGCTTCTTTTATGTTTTGTGACTTTTTACTTTGTTTTTTATTTTCCTCAGGTTCTGTTTCTTCATCATCATCCGGAGGTAATATACTAACCTTGGCCCATACCACATGATGGTCTTCAATAGGCTCTGTGATAATTTTCAAGCCTTCCACTTCCACTTCTACTTCTTCGCCATCGTCTGGAATGGTAGACATGCAGCTGAATACCAAGCCACCCAAAGTATCATATTCCCTTTCTTGCGGCATTTTTATCTGTAATGCACTTTCCATCTCTTCAATATCTGTATCCCCTGAAATACGCCACAAGTTTTCTGCCACTTCGTGTATTCCCTCATCTTCCGGATCGTCAAATTCATCAAAAATATCGCCTACAATCTCTTCGATGAGATCTTCCATGGTAACAACGCCGGAAAATCCGCCATATTCATCCAGCACAATGGCCATATGATCGTTACACTTTTGCATATCACGCAGTAAAATATCTGCACGCACTGTTTCCGGCACAAACCTAGGTAGACGTAAAAGCTCGCGTACTGCGCATGGGTTTTCTTTTCTTAGGTTAAGCAAAAACGTTCGTGAAGAAAGCACACCCAAAATATCGTCCGAGCTGTCTCCACACACCGGGAACCTTGAGTATCCTGTCTCGCCGATAAGGTTCACTATTTCATCCTCAGGCGTGTCTTCTTCTATGATTACCACATCCACACGGTGTGTCATCACATCTCGTGCAATAGTTTTATCCAGCTCGAACACCGCTTTGATCATTTCGCTTTCTTCCGAGTCGATGTTTCCGCTTTTCATGCCCTCGTCTACCATCATACGGATTTCATCTTCTGTCACTGATTCTTCCTGCTCGCCTCGAATGCCAAACAAATATAGTACTCCTTTGGATATAAAGCGTAATAATTTCATGGCAGGCTTTATCAAAACCGATACCACCAAAACAAAATCCACAGTATACTTTGCCGCTTTGTATGGATTTTTACGTGCAACTTGTCTTGGCACCAGTACACCAAAAAGTAACATAACGCACGCTAATATTACCGCAATTAATATCAGCACTAGGATATACAACGTATCATACGGAAAAACCACAAATCCAATATGCATGTATAGCCACTGTGCAAGCGGTGTAGTAAACGCATATATGGCAAGCGCTGTGCCAACGAACCCCATTATAAGGCTGCCGGTTTGCACATTAGCCAAAAAGTCTGACATGTTTTCCGATACATTTATCAGACGCTGTGCTTTTGCGTTACCCTCTTCTATTTGATCTTGCAGCTTGTTTGTAGGCAGTTGTGCCACCGCTGATTCTGCTGCGGAAAAAAATGCACTTACTAAAATAAGCACCCCTTGCAACAAAAGCATACCAATCAACTGACTATCTGAAATTGTTTCCAAAAAAATATTCCTCCTAATAAAACAGCAGTGTAAATTAACTCCGCTATAAAACCTTGTATATACTATTTATTTTTCTTACAAGCAAAACAAGACACTACCATCTCTTTTTAAAAAGATAGCTGTGTCTTGTGTATTGTATTTTATGTGTCGAGGTCGACTACCGTCGTCGTCCATTTGTAAATACGTTCCTTTCACTTTGGTTTTAAACCTATGTTGTGCCAATAATAACAAAACTATGATATTTTGTCAATATCAGTTTAATCAATATCTTCTTCACTCTCTTTTATAATCAACCGCGATGCTCCAAGTTTTTTTGCAAAAAAGTCATCAAGAAGGCTTTCTCCTATCACAGGTTCTTTCATGCCAAACGCTTCCCTTACAAACCGCAAGCTAAACACCGCTGGGTTTTCCTCTTCAAACTGTATCAAAAACACTGTGTCTAGTTGCTGTTGTGTAGCGTTATGCTTCAAAAAGTGAATATACCACCCACCGCTCATTGCATCTTCCAGCTTATAGTGGAATATATCTTCTGTTTGCGGTACGCCTAGTTTTCCTCTGCATGCTGTTGCAGTGGAATCCTTTACTTCATATCGCATGAACTGCCCGGGTTTTTTGCGCTTTTTAATCTTTAGTTTTTTGAAAAACTTCCCCATAAGCACCGCCAAAATAATCAGCGGTATCGCCCAAACAAGCCCTTGCAGATTAATGACGTCTTCTATAGATACACCTTCCATTCATACCACCTTATTTCATATATCTATTTTTCCGAAATACCATATCATATCTCTATTAAGTAGTTGGTGGCGTTTCTGGGTCTGTATGCGGCGTTTCTGGGTCTGTAGGCGGTGGATCCGGCTGTGGATCTGGGTCTGTGGGCGGTGGATCCGGCTGTGGAT